>JAHLFQ010000141.1 GCA_018883705.1 Candidatus Cellulosilyticum pullistercoris | reverse complement strand
ATTTGCTTTAATTTCCCCACCATGAAGTTCCACTATATTCTTAGCAATAGCTAGCCCTAATCCACTTCCCCCAGCATTACTATTTCTAGATTGATCTGCACGATAAAAGCGCTCAAAAAATTTATCAATCTCTTCCTGTGATATCACTTCTGTTGGATTACTTACTGCTATATACACATGATCTTTAATACTTTTTAGTTCCACATAAACCGTTTCTTTTTCAGGGGAGTATTTAATTGCATTTTCTATAAGATTTTCAAATACTCTTGTTATCTTACCTATATCTACCCATACATTTGTATGATTAGTATCGATATAAGTTTCTATCTCTATTTGTTTTTCATTAGCTAGAGGCATTAATTCTTCTATAAGTTGATTCAATAAGTTAGATAAAGAAATACTTTCTTTATTAAGCTGTATACCTTGCTGATGTAATTTCGTAAGTTCAAATAAGTCTTCAATAATAATCTTTAGTTTTTCTGCTTTATTATAAGCAATCTCCAAATATTTACCTGCCTCTTCTTCTGTATGATAGCCCTTAGTTTTCACAAGTCCAATATAACCAATAATAGATGTAAGAGGCGTTCTTAAATCATGTGCCACATTAGTTACTAGTTCATTTTTACTTTTTTCTACCCTCATCTGTGCATCTATCTGATATTTAAGTTCATTTTCCATATGAGTAATGGATTTAGCAACTTGAGCCAGTTCATCTTCACCGATAATATCTATTTCATAGTCTAAATTACCTTTAGAAATTTCCCCTAAACAGGTTGAAAGATATTCAAGATAGGCAATTTTATCTCTGGTTAACCTAAAGATGATGAGAATAAACATACCTGTCGCTGCAATAATAGCTAG
Source organism: Candidatus Cellulosilyticum pullistercoris (assembly GCA_018883705.1). GTDB lineage: Bacteria > Bacillota > Clostridia > Lachnospirales > Cellulosilyticaceae > Cellulosilyticum > Cellulosilyticum pullistercoris. The sequence goes on along the minus strand of JAHLFQ010000141.1, from coordinate 13,113 downwards.
AATATTACCTATATCCGTAAATTCTCTATAGATAATAGGTTGTAGCGTACTTTCATTGTATAGATAGCATACCTCATTATTAATAATGACTGGATAAATCGCTAAGAATTTATTACGCTCATCACTATATTCATTATTATTTGTTCTCTGTATCACTTTAATAAGATTCAAACTCTCTACAATGCCATCTTGATACATAATTTTTCCTGAACCATCTACCAGATATGTTTGTGTATCTGCTACATAATCAGGATCTAAATACATATAATTAATAATATCTGTAACATATTGCTTGATACTTTCCTCATCATAATCTTCCGATGCAACTTCATTAATCCGTGCTACATTTTCTAAAAATACTTCTTGAACATACGCCCTACTTTCATCATAGGTTATATGCTCTCGCTTTGCTATATCTGTACTATAAATAAAGTGAGATACAATTAAAAAGACAATGCCAGATACTAATAATGAAAGTGCCACCATAAAGAGAAGTTCAACCCAAATGTGCTGATGAATGGTATCTTTAGATCTTTCATAAATACTTAGCACTCTCTCTTTTAATCTTTTATCTAATAGTCTTTTATTTACTACTCTTTTATTTCGCTTTTTCATTCTCTACCTACCTCGCTTCCTAGATAGATCTTTCTCTATTGTGCTGTACTACTACTACTATATACCCCACCATCTATTATCTCTAGACTATTTTCTTGATTTCCATTGAAGCGGATTTCTAATGAGCCATCACCATAGGTATAAATATACTCGCCTTTTTCACTTTTTCTACTTTCTAAAGCAAAATCACTTATTAGCCCAAAATGATTCGTCTCATATTCTTCGTCCTCCATATAATAATCGTTTAAGTATTTGACTGTAAACCCTGGAATGTTAGAAGGTAATGTTAGAACAAGCGTGTTAGGATATGAATTTTCTCCTAAATCAATCTTTGTTGGAATAACAGTAGTTTGTATTTCCATTTCACTGTGATCCTCATCTAAATGCATGACATCAAACGCACCATTCCCATTAATATGGTTTCCATACCCTTCGGTATATAATTTACAGATACTTTCTGAACGTATATCTAATGTATTATTATTCCCTTTTACTTTTACTCTACTATAATGCCCTTTTAAATCAATGTTTGAACTATGACTATTAATTTCAACACTGCTTGCTGAATTAGAATCTATAATAATATCACGTGAGTTATTGTTAATCGTAATTTTATCAAACTCTCCAGTTAAATACTGTACTAAATTTCCTTGTGTAGTGAGCTGAGTTGGTATATTCGATTTTAGATTTATTTGCCCTTGTGATACACTTATATTAATCTTTTCATAGTTTCCATCTAGGATAAACTCTGTTTCATTCATATTCGTAGTAAGTTCGTTTACATTAATTCCTTCCAGATTAATGACCTGTTTATTGCGTTGATTATAGAAGTAATCATCATTTTGGATATTTAATCGATTAATGGTTGCCTGTGGTAAATAAATTGAAAGTTGTGCTCTACTTTCTTTTATACCTACCCATAAAAAGATTTCTTTCGTCTCATTTAACTCTATATACGTATTTTCCCCTTTGGTTTCTACCTCTAATTCATACTCTGGCGCTGCACCAAGAAGATCTGTAAAAGATTGATTAAATTCTACATAAGGCTCTCCTGATGTCGGATAAATTTCTATTGGTACAGAGGACGTAATGTAAATATTTTTAAGTGCTTCTGTTTGTAATATCTTCTTATCATAATCTGTATAAACTTTTAAGTCCTCATAGTAAACACGCCCAGCTAATGCTGCACTGGAAATAAAGCCTATTCCAAAAATAATTGATAAAATAATAAGCCATCTTTTCACTTTATCTTTCCTCCTTTTTCATACTTTGATTACGAGGCTTCCTATATTTTTTAAATAGGCCAATCATCCATTTTATCAGCATACAAAACAAAACAAGTAAAATACCACCAAAAGATATAGCCGTTACTGATGATGAAATTCCTAATGCAATCAAACTAGCATCCACTTGTGTAGAGATAAAACATATCGTTCCTAGAATAACTACACCTGTTCCTACAGATATTGCAATCACTGTTAAAAAACCACCAACGCATGCTAATATGCTAGTTCCAATAATAGCTATGAGTGGTAAAAGCATTATCAGGAGTATAAGTTTCGCTAATCTAATACTCCATTTCACCAATGTACTACGTTCTTTGGTTTGATAATAATTTTTATAACCTAAAAAAGTCATATCTACTTCTTCTTGCTTCGTACCTGTATTTACATTTTTAATTTTATCTTTCTTATTACTTTCTGCATTTCTAGCTATATCTTTATTTATATCTGCCGTTTCATCCTCAAAAGTTTTTTGTTCCTTTTCTATCTTTACTACTTCTACTATTTCTTGACTTGTTTCTAGAAAACGGGGTTGGCTTATGCTTTCTTCCTTATTCTGCTCTTCATTAATAGGCTCTATATCTATAGGTTGAACTTCTGTATATCTATTTTCCTCATAAACATCTTCTTGAGGTAGTTCTTCTCCTAAGATATTGTAGCTTTTATAGTCTCTTTTAGCCACTGCATTCTCTCCTTATCTATTTTTAATACTATAAGCATAACGTATGTTTCTTAATTTCCCTATAAAATATCTATTAATATTTCTTAAGAACTCTTATAAAATATACTCTTTATCCTCCTATCTATTGTGATAGTATAAAAGTCGTATGCTCTAACTATTACTTAAGCATACGACTTTTGTACTATATTGTTATTCGTTTTCATTACTAATTTTATAAAAATCAATAATAGGCAATAAAGCTGCTCCTGTAGCAGAGGTATTTCTAATTTCTGAGAAACATATATTTAAGTCTAGCTTATCCATAATTTCACTATACTTATTCATTAGCTCTTCTAAAAGTTTTGGCTCAGATTTAATCAATCTACCTACCTTACCCCCTATAATAATTTCTTGTATATCTACTACCATAGTTAGGTTATAAATTGTCATAAGGAGTATCTCAATACTATCCATTAAAATCTCAGTAGCGACTCTATCCTGCGTTTTAACTAGTTTTTCAAAATTAGAAAAGCTTTCAATGTTTTCTCCTGTTTTTTGCTCATAGTGTTGTACTAAGCTTCGAGTAGAAATTTGATCTTCTACACGATAACTTTTACCCGTTTCTTTCTCTATGAAACGCATATGCCCAAATTCTCCTGCGCGTCCACTAGTTCCTGTAAAGAGGTCTCCATTTACGAAAATGCCTCCACCTAAGCCTTCATTAATACCTATATATAATAAATTCTTTAAATCATCATATTTCCTAATAGACTTTTCTGCTAATAGGGATAAATTGGCCTCATTTTCTACATAAACTGTCGTATTAAATAAATCATAAATATGATTTAATGAGATTTCTTTATACCCCATGTTTGTTTGCTCAATTACCCCAAGTTTTTGATTAAGCGTTCCTGGAATAGAAATTCCTATCCCTAAGATACTTTCTTCTTTTATATTAAGTTCCTCAATAGCTTCTTGGATTAATTCCTTACCTTGCTGAATATAATCAGAAAGTATACCGCCTTCGCATTCTTTATCCTTAATGAGCATAACTTCCTCTAGTAAGTTCATAATAACTACTACAACTTTAGACTTTGTAATACTCATTCCAATAGATATACGTGAATCTGGAATAAGTTTAATAACTTTTGGTTTACGTCCCCCTGTATAAATATCAGATTCTATTTCCTCTATAATACCTTCTTGTTTAAGTTCATTTATGTTAGTAGTTACTGTAGGAATACTTATTTTGAGGGTATAGGCAATATCTAATTTTGTTAACTGCTGCCCTTTTCCGATTAATTGTAAAATCTTCTTATAGTTTGTTTCTTTAATTAAATTCCCTTTTGAGATCTCGTGTTTATTCATTAATCCTCCCTCATAGCTTTCTTATTAAGTTTACTCCATCTTTAATGCCTTTATTATATTGTCTATATTTGAATTGTCAATAAAGTTCTTTTTTCCCCTATTAAAATCATTAATAGTCATCTTTTTACTTTATTATATAATATTTAAGTCTCTAAAGGTAGCTTTTACTGCCTCTAGAGACTTAAATTTATAATATTTTATTATTGTTCATTATAAATATATTGATTAACTACTGTTTCTAGCCATTCTTGTTTACCAGAAGTATTAACAATTGGCGCTTGTTTTAATGCATATGCTTCAAGCTCTTTTAAGCCAACTTTTCCTTCTACGATATCTTTTCCAATTCCTTCATTAAAACTTGCATAACGTTTTTCAACAAAATCTTTAAGAATACCATCTTGTTGTAATCTATAAGCAACTTTTAAGCCTTTAGCAAAAGTATCCATACCTGCTATGTAAGAAAGGAATAAATCTTCTTCTTCAAAAGAAGCTCTCCTTACTTTAGAGTCAAAATTAAGACCACCTGGTGCAATCCCTCCATTTTGTAAAATTTCATACATTGCAAGTGTTGCATCATAAATATTAGTTGGGAATTGGTCTGTATCCCATCCAAGCATTGGGTCACCTTGGTTAGCGTCTACACTACCAAGTACATTATTAATACGGCTCATATTAAGCTCATGTTGGAATGTGTGTCCTGCAAGTGTTGCATGGTTCGCTTCAATATTCATCTTAAAGTAAGGGTCTAAATGATATTTTCTAAGGAATGCAAGTACAGTTGCTGTATCAAAATCATACTGATGTTTAGTTGGTTCTTTTGGCTTTGGCTCAATTAAAAATTGTCCTGTAAAACCAATTTCCTTTGCATAATCTACAGCCATTTGTAAGAGTCTTGCGAAGTTATCGAGTTCAAGACCTGTATCTGTATTAAGAAGTGTTTCATAACCTTCTCTACCACCCCAAAATACATAGTTTTCTCCGCCTAATTCTTTCGTTACTTCAATTGCCTTCTTAATTTGTGCTGCTGCATAAGCAAACACTTCTGCATTACAAGTTGTTCCTGCACCATGTACAAAGCGTTTATTATTGAAGCAATTTGCTGTTCCCCAAAGTAATTTCTTACCAGTTTCCTTCATTTTTTCTTTGATATAAGCAACAACTTCATCTAATATTTGATTAGTTTCTGCTAAATCCTTACCTTCTGGTGCAATATCTCTATCATGGAAACAAAAATAATCCATCCCGAGTTTTTCCATTAATTCAAATCCTGCATCTACTTTTGCCTTAGCAATCTCAATTGGAGTTGCTGCTTGATTCCAAGGTCTTGATGCTGAATTAGCACCAAATGGATCACTACCTTCTGCACAGAGTGTATGCCACCAAGACATTGCAAAACGAAGGTGCTCACCCATTGTTTTATCTCCAATTTTTTCATCCTTATTGTAATGCTTGAATGCTAATGGATTTGTTGATTTTGATCCTTCATAAGGAATTTTACCAATATTTTTAAAGTACTCTGCCATCTTTATAACCTCCCTATATCTTATTTCTTATCTTTAACGATTATCACTTTATATGTACTCAATTATCTATGGTATTTCTTTATATTTACAATATTAATACCTATTTTACATACTTGCAACACTTTTTATATGAACTTTAAAAAGTTTTTTAGAAACGAAAAATACCTCTCATTATTTTTACTCAATAATAAGAGGTATTTTTGTTTATTTTATCCTATACTTACTCCTCTTTTATAAAGATACCCAATATCTTACTAAATTCAATTGCTTGTAAGGTAGATACTTTAAGTCCTTTAATATCTTCAAGTTTTACATTAATTCCCTCAATATGGCAGGTACTTAAATCTATACTTTTTAGCTTTGTTCCACTAAATTCAATTCTAGGCATATCACACGTTTCAAAGATAACTTTACTTAACTTACAATGATTGATTCCTGCTTGTGCCATTCTACACGCTTCAAATTTGACATCTTTTACTGTACTACCACCTAGGTTAATATAATCACATTGACATCCTTCAAAATTTACGTCTCTAATAGACGATTCCATAAGATGTGTGCCTACAAGCTTACAATTTTTAAAAGTGCAATAATGAATAGCAGCACCTTCTAAATTAACATTAGATAAATCACAATCTATAAAAGTGACATGACTAAATTGTGCCTTTTCTAGCGTAACATCTAAAAACACTACATTTTTTAAAATACACTCTCTAAAAATAACGTAGCAGGCGTTACTTTCTTCAATTGTACTATTTTCTATAACTTTATCATTCCATTCTTCTTCATCTACAATTTCAATCCTCATATCATTCCCCTTTAGATCTTTTGTTTCTATCCCTATTATCTTCCTATATTATATTGACTCCTTATTTTCTATAGTTTAAGCTCTGCTACTAGCGGATAATGATCTGATGGATACTTACCATCTTTACTATATTTCACAATTTCCATACTCTCAACCTTAAACTCTTCTGTTACAAAAATATAATCGATATGTCTTCCTTCTTCTCTTCCCTTAAAACTTCCCATGGTTGTTTTTTTATAAAGTTCAGGATTAACCTCTTGTACAGCAATAAATCTCTTTCCTACATACTTACCATTTTTAAACTTCTGAATTAACTTACTGTTAGGCTTCGCATTAAAGTCTCCCATTAAAATACAAGGTAAAGACTCCTTAGCTTGCTCATTACGAATATGATCCAAAATAACTCCTAGTCCAAACTCTCTTGCATGAGGTAATAAGCAGTCTAAATGTGTATTATAAATTCTTATTCTCTTTCCGTTTTCTATTTCACAAATAGCCCCTGTACAAATTCTTGGAAATAAAGAATACCATATCGTACTATTCTTTTTATAAGGGGTTTTAGAAAGCCAAAAAGTATTATCTTCTATTACAGAAAACTCCTTTTTAATAAGCAAAGGATTCTTCTCCATAAATAAACGTCTGGTTCTACCTTCACCCATTTTATAATAAGATTTAGTGTATACCTCTAGTTCATCCTCCATTTGTCTTGTCACTTCTTGAAATCCAATAATATCACAATCATATTCACTAATGACATCTCCAACAAGACTTGAACGCTTCTTCCATCTATTACGAATATCTAGAACATTATCTGCTCTTAGATTAAACGTCATGACTTTCATTTTTTAGCTCCCTTCTATTACCCCTTTATTTCTTCTCAATAGTTTATCTTATCACTTAAATACGTATTATCCTATCTATACTCTTTTTATAACATCTCATAGCATAGTCTATTATGATTCTATTATAATCCTTTTTAATTTTAGATTCCTATGATTTTGGAAATCTTATGGCTTTATTTTTCTCCCATTATGTTCTTATTATTTTTTTATTTTCTATGTATATTTTCTCAAATACTTACATATAATATGGTCTAAGTTTCCTTTTTTCATACTTATATTTTTCACATTAAATCTAAGGGCTAACCCCTAGTATTTAATAGAAAATAACATAAGCAATTTAAAGGCAAATGAAATAGGAGGTAATGCAATATGATGAATAAAAAACAGATACTCATAGACTATCTTGACTCAAATCTTTTTATCCCAATAATGTGTTCTCCTCATGCCTCTGATCAGTTAAAATATGACTTTCAGCATACAAGGTCTTTATTTAATGAATTCTCCGCTGAGGGTATCATCAATTATGTATGGAACATGCTTGGAAATCAGGAAGTTAAGATGATTCTTTCAAATCGATTAATGGATGAAGGTTTTTATAACTACGACCAAGTGATTGACACCTTTAAACATGAATTTACCTATGATTGGCTTATGTCTTAAGGAATAATCATTGATACTCTTATTTAATTTGGTTATAATAAGAATTAATATATGGTTTTACATTCCAATGAATAAATAAGGAGTTTCAATTATGCGACGTTATACAAAACTGTCTACCTTAGAATCATCTCAATTTAAAGATATTCTAAATTTCTTCTTTGACAGATGTGATAAAGTAAATATTTATTTCCCAAATGTAATCAAAGGTAACCTTTCAGAAGAAATTACTACTTTTAAAAATAAATTCTTAGCAGCTACTCATATTATTGAAGCTAGCGATGAATTAGGTAACTTAGAAGAAACTTTAGCAGAAAAAGAAGGCTTCTCTATGATTATTGCTTCTCTTACACCTGAAGTAAAAGCTCTTCTTCTCGAAATGAAACCTCAACTTCGTTTAAGTTTAGGGCTCATTTCTGGTGATAAGGTGCTTTTCTATCTTGGTGATGAAGATGAATGTGTAATCGAAGCTGATGAAAACTCAGACGTATTTACTTCAACGCTCTTTAAATCTTTCCAAATTATATAGTTATACTACGAAAATAAGAAAGTGACTCGTCACCTTCTTATTTTTTTACCTATAGGTTTATTGAGTAGCTTTTATATGAAACTTTTATTTTCTCACCATTTTTTAATCTTTTTCTTATATCTTTCTCATAGTCCTTCTCTATACTAATATTATCAAAATGCATTAACTATAAAATAAAAAAGATAGGAGAGATTTATATGGCAACTATTACTTTAGAACAAGTCGATTTATTAATGCAACGTGCAAACGTTTCATATACAGAAGCTAAAGAAGCTTTAGAACGCTGTAATGGAGATGTTGTAGAAGCCTTACTTTATCTAGAAAAAGCAGAGAAAATTAATCTCCCAAAATCAGCTGCTTCAAATGTAGATAAATTAACTTCACTTATTGATAAACTCAATGCAACAACCTTCATTATGAAAAAAAAGGAGAAAGTCTACGTCAATGTTCCCCTTTCAGTTGCTTTAATTGCAATTATTCTTTGTTTCCATGTTTCCATCCTAGCTATTATTATCGCTATTATATTCGGAGTAAGAATTAGCATTATTGGAGAAAACGACATCGCCAATAAAATTAATTCAACAATTGATGAACTAAAAAAATAATGCTATAAGAAGGTGATTCTTATTAAACACATATTAATTATCGAAGATGAAGTTAAAATCGCACGTTTCTTGGAACTAGAATTACAACACGAAGGCTATGAAGTCTCCGTTTCTCATGATGGGAGAGAAGGTCTTACTCTTGCTCTAGCTCATTCTTATGATTTAGTTATATTAGATGTCATGCTTCCTTCTCTAAATGGTATGGAAGTACTAAGGCGTATCAGGCAAGTCTCTGATTTACCTGTTATTATGCTAACTGCTAAAGATGATGTTATGGATAAAGTAATGGGCCTCGACTTAGGGGCACAAGATTATTTAACTAAGCCTTTTGCCATTGAAGAACTGCTAGCACGTATTCGTGTGCTCTTTAAACTTAAAACTGCCTCACTTTCAACTAAACAACCAAATACTTTGTCTTGTGGGAAGTTAACACTTTATCCTGATAAGTTTGAAGTAAATTATAATGGCACACCTATTATTCTTACCAAGAAAGAATTTGAACTTCTTGAATATCTTATGAAAAATAAAAATATCGTCTTAACGCGTAATCAAATCTTAGAAAATGTTTGGGGATATAATTATATAGGTGATACCAATATTGTAGACGTCTACATTCGTTATCTAAGAAATAAGATTGACCAACCCTTTGAACAAAAATTAATCTTTACTATAAGGGGCATTGGCTATCAAATCAAAGCAGATTAGATCTCAAAAATCTTTGTATAAAGGAGGTTTTAAATGATAAATCTTTTTAAGAACATCTTTAAATCTGTTGGTTTCATTATTAAATTTTTATCAGCTCTCCTTAATGGTAGTTTTATCTTAGTTTACAAATCATTTATTGTCTTTATTAGACGCTTTAAGTTTTCTATGAGTTTTAAAATTAATTTCCTATATAGCCTTTTATACATTGGGCTATTTTATCTAACCTATGTAGCTAGTCTAAAATTTATTATCTATCATACAACGACTTATCCCCATTCGGCCCTATCCGTTATAGATAACTACTTAGGTATCTTACCTATCTTTCTGATTATTTCTTTAGTCGTTTTCTTTCTTTTAGGCAATAAATTGCTTCATAAGCTTTTAAGTCCTATTAAGGAAATGACAGAAAGTGTACAGAGTATTAATGGAACGAGTCTTAATCGATTAGACACTAACCGTGCCAAAGATGAACTTAAGGATTTAGCACTTACCTTTAATGAAATGCTAGACCGATTAGAACTTTATATGAATCAACAAAAACAATTTGTTTCTGATGCCTCTCATGAATTACGTACGCCTATTGCTATTATTCAAGGGTATACTGAAATGTTAGAACGTTGGGGTAAAAATGATCCTGCTATTTTAGAAGAAAGTATTAACTCATTATCCCAAGAAACTGCCAATATGAAAGATTTATTGGAAAAGCTCCTTTTTCTTTCTAGAAGTGATAAAAAAACCTTAGAAGTAGATAAGGAACCTTTTAATCTTTCATCTCTGTGTCATGAGGTCATTAAAGAAACAAGCTTTATTGATGATGAACATGATATTGAGCCTAAAATCTCAGAAAATGTTATGCTTCTTGGTGATAGAGGACTCATTAAGGAATTACTTCGTATCCTTGTAGATAACGCGCTTAAATACACACCTGAAGGTGGCAAAATTACAATCCGTTGTACCACTATTAAACATAATATTATTTTGTCTGTAAAAGATACTGGTATTGGTATTCCCAAGGAACATATTTCTCACCTATTTGAACGTTTCTATCGGGTGGATAAGGCTCGAAACAAAAATACTGGTGGCACAGGTTTGGGGCTATCTATTGCAAAGCAAATTATTAACGTTCATTCTGCTCAAATATCCGTTACTAGTAAAATTAATGAAGGTACAGAGTTTCTAATATTTTTTCCAAAATAAAATAGGTCATCGCACAATTTATAATGCTGTGCATGACCTATTTTATTTTTCTATATTTTTAATCTTATAATCCTTGATTCTTTAACTTTGTTTAGCTATTTTTTCTACCAAGCGCTTTTTGGTATAAAACCAATAAGAGTTGGTGCTGCTGAGCCATTAGGTAAAAGATACTCAATCGTTACAGTCTCACCTTTTTTTATAACTCCCATGACAACGGCTTTTGTTGTGGTACCACTAAATGTACCTTTTCCTGGCATATTATAAACTGTATCATTCCATTTAATAGCTCCTTGGAAAGTACCACCTCTATTATTAAGAATAACACCAGTATCTTCTTGGGCTGTTACCGTAATATAATACGATACACCAAAATTCCCTGTATTCTCTACGATTGTATTTGTACGCTCGTCATAACCTACTACCCATTCACCTGAATCTTTCTTTCCTAAAACAAGCTTTTCTGGTTCACTACCATCTAATTCAAGTTCATAATTAATTCCCACAACACCATAAGTACCACTAAAATGCACGCCATCTGCTGAATGGTATATTAAGTTATCTAAATCTTGTAAGGTATGTGTTTTACCTAAACTTGCTACAATAAAGGTTGCATCTCCATCTGTTTCTACATCTATATGCCCAGAGATACATGTATTGTATGACCAGTTCTTATCATAAATATATTTTCTTTCCCCTGGCTCTAGGGTTATGGTTTCTGTAGGAACTGTTCCGCTTAAGTATTCACTTAAAGTAAGCTGCCCTACACGTAAAATATCTGTTGCAGGTCCTTTAATTGATTTGTTCATTAATTTAATAGTTATTGGCTCTTCTGTAGGATTTTCAACAATGAGAGCAAGCCTTTGTGTTTCTGTCATATTCTGTATACGATTAATATGGTGAATTAGTACTCTACCATTTCCATTAATCTTATCTCTATATAGAATTCCTTGGCCTTCTACTTCTTCTGGTGAATCACTCATAATGAGTGTTCCTTCTTGATATGTTTTATTAGCTACAGTCACATCTTTATAATTTAGATAGCTATAATTTTGGAAATTATCAATCCAGTCTCCTATTTTTCCTTGTGTGAAACGATAACTAAGCTCTGATGTAATAGCATCTCCTGTAATATGTACGATTGTTTCTGCCTTTGCACTACGATTACCATAAGCATCATCTAAATAAAGCGTAATAATATAATCGCCTTCTGTAAATAGCATATCTGGCTTACCTAAAGTATTTCTATTTTCTGGTTCTGAAATACTTCTATAAGTCCATTTACCTTCTTTTACAGTTTCCCAAGATTCATTATCATATGTATAAGAAAACTCTAATGGCTCACCTGGTGCATAGCTTGATTTATTTGCTGTAAGATTTGTAATAACTGGGGCTTTATTTGCTTCAATGATAACTGTTTGATAACTCCACTCACTCCAAAGTCCTTTTGAGTCTTTAACTTGAAGTCCAATTGTATAAGTACCTGCTCTTGGTGTCTTAAACATATTACTAAGTTCTTTATTAATGAGTGTTTTATCACCAGAAAGTACACTCCATAGCTGCTCTGTAATCGCATCACCATCTGGGTCAATACTTGTACTTATTGCTGTTACTGTTTGCCCTGCTACATAATTTTCTGGGAAGTAGAAAGAAGCAATCGGTGCGTTATTAGGTTCTTGAATCTGATTTTCCTTATGTAAAGTAATCTCCTTTGTTTCATTATTATAATCTACACGCATATTAAAGGCTTCACTAATAAATCTTAGTGGTACTAAGGTTGTATCATTATCTATTATAGGTGCTACAATTAATTCTAGCTCTAAACCATCCACCTTTGCTATCTTGCTACCAATTGTAACAACAACCTCTGTACCATCTTTTGTAAGTGTCACTGTTTTAGTCTGATTATCCCAAACTACATTAGCACCCACCACTTGGTCTGCTACGAAACGTAAAGGTAATAAGGTTGTATTTTCTATAACAACTGGCGCTGTTAATAATTCAACTGCTTCCCCATCTACAAGAGCTGTTTTAGAATTTAAGGTTAGAATAACCTTATTTAATAAATCCTCGTTTGTTGTTTCAGGGATTGTTATATCTTCTTTTTCTGAGTCAGATGGTGTTTGATTATTTTCTTCTGTTAGCTCTTCTTGATTGTCTGTTTGTTGCTCCTCAGTACTGGAACTGTCAATGAAACTAGGTTCCTCTTCTATTGTACTTATTTCATTTAAAGGATCTTGCACCTCGTTTTCTACGTTTTCAGTAGAGACTTCTTCATTTATTTCACTTTGTTCTAGATTTAATGTACTATTATCAACTAATC
>JAHLFQ010000140.1 GCA_018883705.1 Candidatus Cellulosilyticum pullistercoris | reverse complement strand
TTAGAGCGTAATCTCTATTTGACGCTTCAGCTTCTTGAACTTGGTAAACCTGTAGTTATAGCTTTAAATATGATGGATATAGCAGCTTCTAAAGGTATTTCTATTAATGTAGAAGCTCTATCTTCTAAACTTGGTATTCCTATTGTTCCTATTATTGCAGCTAAGAACTCAGGTACAACTAAGCTACTAGATACACTGATTCAAGCTAAGGATATGGCTCCTTCATCTTTTAAAATGACTTATGATGCACAAATAGAAGCTTCTATAGAGCAAACTTCCGCTTTATTAGATGGTTACTCCATACAAGCGCCTAAACGCTGGGTTGCACTAAAATTAATTGAGAGGGATGACAAAGTCCTTAGTTTACTACCTGAGCCTTTAAGAGAAACAGTTAGTCAATTGGCTTCTAGCAGCACTATTGAGGTTGTACGTGAAACCATTACAGATTATAAATATGAGTACGTGAGCCGTTTAGTTACTGATTGCATCCAATTAACTAATGACTCTAAAACATCTCTTACACAAAGAATTGATGCGGTTGTGACACATCGTATCTGGGGCATTCCTATCTTTGGCCTCATTATGTTTGCGGTCTTCTTCTTTACATTTAATCTAGTAGGAACACCTCTTACAGAACTCTTTGATGCTTTCTTTGGTCAAATTATTGATTTATGTAATGCTAGCTTAAGCAAGTTTAATATTGCATCTTGGTTACAAGCGCTTATTATAGATGGTGCTTTAAACGGTGTATTTGGTGTACTTACATTCTTGCCAAATATTGCATGTTTATTCATTGCCTTAACAATTCTAGAAGACACAGGCTACATGGCTCGTGTTGCCTTTATCATGGATGAACTGATGAAACGCTTAGGGCTAAATGGTAAGGCAATTATTCCAATGCTCCTTGGATTTGGTTGTAATGTTCCTGCTATTATGGGTTCTCGTACGATTGAAAATGAAAATGACCGTATGACTTCGATTTTAATTAATCCTTTCTTTTCATGTAGTGCTAGATTACCTATATATACACTCTTTGCCTCAGCCTTTTTCCCTGGTAAAGAAGCTATTGTCATCTTTTCTCTTTATATACTAGGTATCGTAGTTGGCCTAACCGTAGCGTTCATCTTTAAACGTACATTATTTAAGTCTGATGGTATGCCTTTTATTATGGAACTACCTACCTATCATTTGCCAAGTATTAAACATGTTTTTTCTCAGGTATGGGAAAAAGTTCGTGGCTTCCTTATTAAAGCTGGAACTACCATTTTTGTTGCCTCTGTCTTTTTATGGTTTATCCTAAACTTTAACTTTAGTGGCCCAGCAGACATGGCTGATAGCCTAGGTGCTCAGATTGGTTTATGGATTGCTCCATTCTTTGCACCATTAGGATTTGGTAATTGGCAGGCTGCTTTATCACTTATTGCAGGGGTAATAGGTAAAGAAATTGTTGTTTCTAATATGACTATTGTTTATGGTGTAGTAGCTGGTGGTAGTGCCACAGCATTCCATGATGCATTGACTAATGCTTTTACACCACTTAGCGCTTACTCTTTCCTTGTTTTTACCTTATTGTACATTCCTTGCGTAGGTACTCTAGGGGCTATTAAAAGAGAAACAAATAGTATAAAATGGGTACTATTTGCTGTCATTTATCAAATCATCATTGCATGGAGTGTTTCATTTATTGTTCATTCTATTGGCTATTTTATTTAAATTTAAATAGAAAAAGACATCTAAAAAGCCTTACTTCTTTTTAGATGTCTTTTTCTATTTCCCTTGCTACTTACATAACTCTGCTGCGTAAGCTGCATTTAATGCTTCTATTTCCTCATCTGAATAATTTGGAATTTCATCTGTAGGAAACTCTTCTACTGGAATTTTAAAGCTTGCAATCATCTTATCATAACACGTTTCACACATATTAAAGGCGTGCCCTGTTAAATCTTTAGATGAAAAATAACTCCAAGCTTTTCTTACCTCTAAGTAGTCTTCTTTTACATTTCCAGTTTCACTTATCACTCGACCACAACAATTACAATAGACTTTGCTATCAGAATATTGTTTTGCCCCTTTTAAATGTTCCAATATTTTGGCACCCCCCTCAGTAAATCTGCGATTTTATTTTTGTCCACTTACGCCAATTAACTGATTTTTATATTTTGGGATATAATCCTCTTTATCATTATAACTTGTCAACCCTTCTAAGTACATAGGTAAATTTTTATATTATTTAATGTTTTTATGGATATCAGCCTTATCTTTATTTCTAAAAATCAATCCATGTATAAACAACAAACTCCTCTTAAAGTCGTAAAAATTGTAATTTATTGGATGCTATTTTATTTAAGTATATTATTTGATTATTGACTTATACTAAGTCATGAGATAATTATGATTCCTCCCCATTCCAATTATCTCATAAACCCCAATATTATATAGTTCTTATTCATTTAAGCGATAGCCCCCCTATCGCTTCTTTTTTGCATATTATCTTAAATGCCTCATATTCTATAAATAGATACTAAATTTAAGGAGATAGTTCTATGGAGCAAACAAATCCTATCTTAAAGAGCTATGCTCTATTTGGCATTTTATTCACCTTCATTATCGGTAGCCTATTTCATTTTCTTTATGATTTATCAGGTTCTCTCCCAATAATTGGTTACTTTTTTCCCATTAATGAAAGTGTATGGGAACATCTTAAACTAGGCTTTTATGCTTGGCTTGTCTATGGAATGAGTAATTATTTCTTCTTAAAGGATAAGACAAATAATTACTGGTTAGGTATCTTCCTTGCTAGTCTAGCTACCAATCTATTTATTGTATTATTCTTTTATACATATACGGGCATCTTGGGACACTCTGTTCTCGCTTTAGATATTGGCTCTTATTTAGTGGGTTGTATCATTGGAGCCTATGTCTATTATAAAATCCTTAATCTTTCTCCTTTATCTTCTTATGTTGATATTTTAGGTGCTCTCTTACTTCTTTTAGGCGTCTTATTATTTGCCTTCTGGACATATAACCCGCCTAATTTACCACTCTTTAAGGATTTATCTAATAGCCAAATTGTCGTCTCTTCATTTTCTTCAGTTACTATATAGATGATTCAATTTTAACTTTAAATACTAAATAAGGTCATCCTCTTCATTAGGTACCGCTTCTATGTTAAGCATACCTAATGTAAAGAATGACCTTATTTTTATTTTCTTATTTATAATCTGCAGTTATAGATGGTAAATTTCCTAAATTATTAGATTCATCACCATCTGCAAGTGAACGAATATATTCGCTGCCATCTTTAGAAGTAGATACCCCTACATGCTTTAATTCATT
>JAHLFQ010000139.1 GCA_018883705.1 Candidatus Cellulosilyticum pullistercoris | reverse complement strand
GAACCAGTCTCGTTGGCTCGGAGATGTGTATAAGAGACAGCTTTTCACTTTATTGTGACTAGAGTATGGGGTTTTATTTCAATTTTTATTCAGCTAAAATAAACTTATTTTATTTAATAACTTGAATCAACCAGTCGCAAAGTTCTTCGTAGGTAATCATACTTTGTGGACTGTCTATAGCATCAATAAGCCCAATAGCATATGCCTTAGAAGCAGCTTCTCTATAATTCATACTTACATTATAGAACACAATATTAGATGGTTTGATTTTATAACCATAATTTATTTCATAAAGCTTAACAATACCTGCAAGAGCCTGCTCTTTTGTAATATTTCCTCTACTACTACTTATATATAGTCCAGCTGCTTTTGCCTTTTCATAATCATTAGACGTTGCACCTGCCACTAAATTAATGGAATCCCTATTTAATCTAACGCCTAACAGCAAGCTGACATACTGACTTGCACTTACATTACTATTCTTCTTATAAGTTGTTCCAAGCCCTGTTATATGATAAGTACTGGTTAATTCATTCATAACATAGCTTGCACTGCTATTACTATTTGCAATCGTTCTTTCATAAATAGCATTGAGACCTGTATAAACCGTTGAATAAGTTAAGTAGCTGTTATCTAATGTATCCACCACATAATGATATGGATTCCAATTTCCTACTTCATAGCTATATTGATAGATAAAGAAATTGCTATAGTTATAGGAACCTACTACTTCAAGTTTTAGTTTAACGGTCATATAATCATCTAACTTATAAATTTTACTACCCTTAATGGCAATTTCTAATTTCTCACCTTTTTCATATTGCTCAGGATAACTTCTCATATAGCTATAAATATCACTATATTCCATTCGTGTTAAATCAATTTGGACGCTATCTGTTGCTTGATATTGATTGGAATAATATTTAAGCGCTTTACCTGGAATTTCATAGATTCCAATATTGGTAACAATCTTAAGTGCCATATTTTGATTAATAAGGGTATCTAGTACTTTCTTAGGCATTTTAATACGCCTGATCCTTGCATCATATTTATTCTTGTAATTTTTTAGTGTAATAGTGTAATAGTACTTCTTATTAGCTTGAATCTGAGTGGTTACTTTCGCTGCATCTACAATTTCATAAGTCCAGATACCATTTTTATAAGTTTCTTCGATAGCTTCTGGATAGGTCACAACATTTTCATTTTCTCCACCATCGTATTCACCATTAGAGGTAGCTGTTTTAAGTTTAATAGCCACAGTATATGCTGATTCTTTTACAATAACCTCATTGGTATCTGGCCTTGTATAAGCCATAATTGTTTTTACACGGATATAATAATACTTATTAGCTTCTAAATTATTAAATTGTACAATATTTTTAGCTAATACTTCTGCTGTATAGCTACTATTTTCTTCATCTGGATTAGCATTATTACTTATATTCTGCTCACCTGTAACAGCTATAATTGAGTCTGTAAATTCTTCATTATCTGATAGCTCAACTTGATAGTTATAAACTATATTTTCGTTTTTATTTTGTATATCTGCATCAATTCTCATCCATTCAAGAATCATATAGTTTGAACTTAGAGGATTAATCTCTTTTCCTATTTCAAGCAAACTCTGCTTTGATGCAAGTCCTAACCCATATGGTACATCTGGTGCTTCTAGTCCTTTTGTTTTCAATATCACACCATTACTCCAAGCCGATTCAAGTTGCGGTGAACTATTCTTCTGAATAGCTCTAACCCATACATAGTATTCTTCATCTGGTAATAATCCAGTAATCGTTACTACCAAATCATCTCCATTTTTCACATAGCCTTTTTCTCCTTCAATTTTAGAAAATTCAAAAGGCCATACTTCTGCTTGCTCTGGGTCTTCCACTCTACTATATCTTAGCTCATATTCAAAATCATAGTTATACTCCCATTTAACACTAACCGAAGAAAATGTGCTATCCACCCCTTCTAATATAGGTGCATTAGGTATTGGTAGCTCTTCTTTAAAATCATTCTTAGTGATACCTAATACATAGCTTGGAAATGCCTGATACAATCTCTCTGTACCATTTCCTTGGTCAACCTCTCTGTAAGTTCTTACCATAATGATATATCTTTTATTAGCTTCAAACGTCTTCTTTGCACCACTTAAGTCTGTATACTGTGATACACTGTATTGCCACCAGCTATTATCACTTTCTTTTTGTGTTGGATTGACTTCCTCCCAACCTAATTTAAACTCAGAATCTGTCTGTGATTTATTCTCATAATCATTAATCCAATTTTCTACTCTTAAAGCTCCAGATGTTGTTGTATAGTACTTCTTTCCTACCTCGCCCATTTTGATGACTTCTTGCACGACTTCATCATAAGAAATAGCCTTAACTTCATATTTAATATCATCTTCAAGTGTTATCTTTCTAGATAAGTAATCCTCAGTATATTTGCTCACGAAATTTTCACTAAAAGGTCCCACTCTGTCTTTACTATTTCCTGTCCACCTAAGCTTAGGAGATAAGCTACTTTCATAAGCACTACTATTCCATTGTTTAGCAAGTTCTTTTTCTAGATCAGACAAATTATCATATTGACTCATGTCTTTAGCTTTTAGTTCATACCATTGCTTTTGCCACTCAATAGGTATTACCTTATCCGTTACATTTTCTTCCTGTACTCTTAATGGTGGTTTTCCCAAAACAGAAGGTTGTGAAATCTCCCCATCCTTATCTAAGGTAATAGCTACAATCGTTGCATCTGAATACTTATTATTATCTTTAATATTTTTTGACCTTACTGCGATATAATACGTAGCATTTGGTACCATACTTTTAATACCAGAATCTGCTATATATTGAGTCAGATTTTCTTTAAATCCAATAACTGCTTTACTACTACTATAAATATTTGACCTTGAAGCTCCTGTTTCTAATGGTTCATAGTCTATATAATTATCTGGTATCTCATTCTTAAACACCCAAATATCATATGTAATCTCAGGGTCTTGTACCTGCTGTCCCTGTTTTCTTTGTCCACTCCATATGAACTGTATTCCTGTCTCATTTCCATTTTTATAACCATGAAATGTATCATTAATACTAATCGTATTAAGTTTCTTATTCTCTAAAATGGCATCATCTTTTAAAAAATATTCCTCATATCTATCCAAACCATTCAAATTAATTTGATTAACAATCTCTTTATTAGCTGCACTTGGAACCTGTGGTCTCATAGGCTCACTTACTTTACCTGGTGGTACATAAGTGATGATATCCTCTGGAATTTTATCCCCCACTTTTTCATCAGCAAAATGGAATACGACTAAGTAGTTAGTTGTTTCCTCTGGCCTATTGTATGTAAAATTCATATAATAAAATTTTTCATCATTGTCATATTGAAATTGAGACTGACTAATCTCTCCAATTACAGTTTGTTGATTTGAAGCATCTAACTTTATAATCTCTACATACTTGATTTTTTGTTTGAAGCTTTCACTAAACTTACTGCTAAACTGAATATAATCTTTACCTATTGATGTAATATTGACCGCTGTCCCAACTTTTACATGAGCAACCTTAGGGACCGTTTGTTTATTATCTACTGTTGTACCACCACTATTAACTTTGATATTTGCTACTTCATTTACATTTCCTTTAAAAACATCTCCTTGAGTAAGTCCCGCAATCTTTACATAAAATGAATATTCTGTTCCCATCTCAGGATTAGGTAATGTATAAACTACATTTCCCTTACCATCATGATAGGAGTCTGCCGAAATAGTCTGCAATACTTCTTTAATCTGATTATAGTCTGTAACCTTACTCTTCTCATAGTAAATCTCATATGTAGCCCCAGGTATATACTGAGTGATAATCTGAATTTGCTGCTTTCCCTCTTCATCCTTTATTAATTTTGCTGTGGTATCAAATTCTGTTACAAAATAGCCTGGCGTACAATCATTTAAATTGGCATACTCTTTTTCTTCACCAACTTTTATGCCTTGATCATTATATATATCATGCATGTGATAGGGTTGTACCCAGTATTTATATAATTGTCCTGGTTTTAAACTTCCTTCCTCTTTTAGAGTTCCATTCTCACCTAATGTAATGGAATTACTTCCTGCACTTATATCTATAGATTCATAAACCTTTTTATCGTAGGCATTTTGATACTTAATAGTATAGCCTTCTGTATCATGAGGTGAAGGGTTAGTTACTTCTTCAAAAGAGATTTTTACTCTGGCATCATCTGGTACTATATTATAACTAACCTCTGCCGATTTATTGATTTTATGAGGTGCTTGTGTATTAGCATATACATTACATGAACCCAGAAGTAGTGTGGCTGCCAGTATACTCGCAATTCTTTTCTTTAATTTTTTCATGTGTCCCTCCTACTATTTTTGAATGCCATACAACATCTTTATTGTTGTTTCTACAGTAATCTGTCTGCTTGGATATACTTTGTTGTTCTCTGGTACAACAATCTTTAGTGCAACACCGCCATATACATAATCTCTATAAATACTTTGGAATGCACCTATATTCTGTACGCTTTGCTTATTAGAGATATTTATAGCTTGAATGCTTCGACGGTGTAATTGTTCATACCCCTGCATTACCAAATAAATTGCCTCATCTTGCCTGATACCTTCTGACATATTAATCTTAGTCAATCCCTTAATCCCCTTATTTTTCAGATATATATAATAATCTGCATTACTCGGTGCACCTAAAACCTTTGCTAATGCACCATACATCTGTTGTTTAGTAGTAGCAGTTTTAACCATATAAGCATCAATTTTAAATATATCAGTTAATCCATACTTACTAATAAATGCTTGATAGGGCGCTAAAGTTGGTACTGTTTCTAATAAATCCTGCATGCCTGTAATGATATACCATCCCCATGCTCCAATTTCCAGCATAACTTCCTTTCCACTTGATAGGCATGATACTTTAACCCAGCCATTTTTATCATAATAGGCATTCCCCATGACATCCTCTGTTTGAAAAGAAATTAAAATTGATTTATTAATTGAACTAATAGCCTGCGTTTTTTTATACCCTTTATTAATTATTCTACTTGCCTGCTTACTCAATTCACTTTCTATTTCATCAATTGAATCTTGTAACAAATCATCAAGATAGCCTATATCTAGCTTCCCATCTTCTAGCTTATGTTTTAATTTCTTGCTAAAATTACTTTTTTCATCTTCTACAATACTATCTAGTACCTTTACTATGCTGCTCTCTATTTCTTTATCTTTTTGTCTCATATAGACAAGTGACATCTCAAATTGCACTTTAGGGGATATATTCTTTTCACCATTAATTTTAAGATCTACTGCTCTTTGCACACTCTTAATAACTACATAATAATCTTGAATAGCTCCATCTTGAATGGCTTCAAGTGCTTCTTTAATATCTTTTTGGTCATCTAATAATGTATTAGCTCTAACTACTATTTTTACACTTTCTAATTCCATTTCAATCATAGTATTATTTTCATTTGCATACCTGATAACCTCTGCTGGTAAATAATACTGTATATCATCATCCTTATGCTCATTAACTAAAGTATAACTACTTCCATGTGCTAAATTTGCTTTTATATAGTCTGTACGATACTTATATGTTCCTGTATCATCTAGTTTCCAATAAGGCCTAGATTTAATCTTATTAATTTCTGCCTCTAGTTTCTTTATGTATTCTTCGTAGTTCTCTTTATCTGTTTCATCTTCTTCATCATAATCTGTTCTAGTTATTACAATCTCTGAATAAAAGGACTCAATCTTTGTAGTTTTATCAACTACTCTTACCTTAATGCTATATCTTGTATTAGATTCAAGATCTGTTATCTTATATACAAATCTAGTCCATCCAGCTAAATCTGTCTCCTCTTTTTCCAGTGGTCCCCTCTTAGAACTGACTATTTTATAATCCTCATTATTATCAGACTTAATGGCAATTTCAAAATCAAAATCATTAGGAATATTGGCAGCAATAGGTACTTCAGCTTCAAAGCTAATTGCAATATTATGCTTTGTGTCATCATTGTATTTAGTATCTCTTTCTACCTTTAAATTTCTTGGTGAATTAATTGTCTCTGTAGTAATATTAGCTGAAATCCAATCTGACTTAACTTTATAATAGCCATCTATTGTAGAATATTCTATCCCATCTTTGATTACACACACTGTTCGTACATAATAATAATAAACATTATTAGGAGCTAGTTTATCATCTACAAATGAATACTCTTCTACTTCATCTTGAGAAACAATTTTGTCATATGTATAGGTAGGTACTACTTGAGTTGGTGTTACTTCAGCCCATTTTCCGTCTTCATATATCATGTATTTAGAGTTCTGATTTAAAGTGCCGTTAACATCAATAGTAGCAAAACCAACTGTTCTATTTTGACCACTTACAATTTTTTCTACTTTATCTTCTAATTGCTCTTTGGTTAATTCTTGTCGTATGTCTTTGGTACTTCTTATCAATTCATAGTAGACTTCCATATCATCGTCTTTCACAAAATTAGCCTTATCCCATATAACTTTTACTGCACTATTGCTACCTTCTACTAGTTCTACTCGTATTTCCCCAGATGTAGGTGGTTTTCTCTCATCAGTTCCTGGTGAATTCGCGTGGGTAGTTGTCGTAAATGAAAATTCTTTCGAAAACTCTGAAACACGTTCTGCTTGAAGTTGTCCATCAGTATCAACCGGCTCAAGTTTTACTCTTACTTTAATCATGTAAGTCTGGTTTGGCATAAGATTATCAAATTTTATTCTTTCATCAAAATCATTTTTATCTTCTTTTCCTAACAGCTCATCTATGCTATAGTCCCACCTTATAATACCCTTTTCAAGTTGTTCACTGTAGCTTGCTAAGTCTATTTTTTCCTTTTCTACTAAGACTTCTGTTGCGTTATTTTCGTTAAATATTGTCCCTTTTTTATAAAGATAAAATTCATATTTCCCGCTATATTTTTTATCTGTTCCCTTACCTAAACTTAAACCTACAGGCTCAAGCATTACTGAATAATACTGGCTAATATCTACATGGTCAAATCCAATTTCTCCTATTACATTACCTTTTTCATTAAACATTTCTGTTGTCTTATCATATTCTAATGAATTCACAACGGGAATAATCGTTGTAGTAAAATCAATAGGAAGAGGTACAAGTGAAGATTCTAAGCTTGCAAGCAACTTATCCCCTGATTCAGGGACATAAACAGCTCTTAATGAAAGATAATATACTTTACCTGTTTCTTTATCTTCTAAAGTAGAAACTTCTTTTACATTTGAGTAAAAATCACCATATGGGGCTTTCCAATGCTTTTCAGCATTTGCTTGTGCAATACTACTATCATTATCTGTAACAAGCTGCTCCCAATTCTTTACTGAGCTTTCTCTCTTTAAATAAACATCCTTAACGGTAAATACGCCATTTTGATTAGTTCCTCCTATATCCTTTGTTCCAATTGTTTCTAGCTTTTGTCCATCACCTGAAACTTTATATATCTTTGAATAAGCTGCTTTTGAAGATGTACCTGGTACAATCTTTTCATCTTCACTGTCTTGAGCATCTCTTAAAATTAATTCATAATACAGCTCACCATTTTCTAAATAGGATTCTATTAAATTGCTAGGCGCATTCCACTTCAAATCAACTTTAACTGAACTAGGTATATTCTTAGTATTGTCATCTTTTGCTGGAGTAACTACAATATTAGATACTTTTAAATCAACAGGAATTTCTGGTTCTGGGATTAACTTACTTGTATCAATCTCCATAATCTGTGAATAACACTTTTTAACTTTATCTACAACAGCTACAATACGTACATACTTTTTATCTTGTGAAGCTATCTCGATTTTCATTTCATCTTCATTACCATCTGCAGTAACTTTTTTCTGATATTTAGATTTACCTGTAACCGTACTGTTTTTATCAAAATCAAGATTATCTTTAGCTAGCTTATTCTTTTCATCAACAAATATATAATACTCTACATTATCTGTTGTTTTATATGGTGTTAAGCTAATGTATACTTTCTTATCAACTGTTTGTCCTAATTCATATTTTAAATAAGTATACTTTGAAATATTTTCATTCTTCTCTGTAAAAGTCTTCCCCTCACTCTGCAACGTAGTGGCAATTTCAACATCTTGCAATAGCTGACTATAATTTAGCCCATCCCATGGTATTATTATATCCTTTACATTAGTCACTCCTTCACTTTTTAGAAGCTCAGCTACTTCATCACTGGCTAATTTAATCCTTATCTGATGATTTACTGTTTCAAGTGCATTACTGGCTGTTCCCCCTTCACCTGATTGTTTGCCACTATATCTAACCTCTGTTTTATCAGAACTATAGTCTAAAATCATATTACCATTATCTAATCTTAATATAGTAGCATATGTATCTATGTCCTCTTCAAAGGAAAACGTTTCATCTGCATTAATTTTTATTTGTTTGATTTTATTATAACTAACTAATAGACCTGGTCTTTCACCTGGATTTTTCTTTGAATTAGTTGCGTCTGGTAATATCTCTACTGATCGTACACCACCATTCCCGTCTCCAACAAAATGTTGTGGTTCAATACTTAATCCATCAACACCAGGAAATACATATTTGGGATTTTGCTGCCCTGAACCAACTTTTAATCTAAAGCAGGTTACAAGCCCCTTCTTTATACCATTAGTAGAAAATAATATTTTTTCTCCATCTTTTTTTACCTTAATAACTAGATTCTCTATTTTTCCATCTGAATCAAGTACTTTTACATCACTTAATTCAATATACATTTGTGTGTCATTAAAGCCTAAACTGTCACTCTTTTTATTACTATTTAATTCCTTATTAAACTTAACATTCCCATCTCCTGCGACTTCTACAACTCCCATTTTCTCCTTTGCTGCATCTACAGGCATGGTGGTTTCACTGTATTCCACCTGATCTCCCCATTTTCCATCCACTAATTGTCTTACGAGAAATGTTTTATTTTGTTTACTACCATTACTATTCTTAGCCGAGATTTTTACATCTGTAATATCATCACTCTTATTGTTAAACTCTAACATAATCTTCCATGGTTCCTTGTTAATATAATTACCCATACCATCATTTTGTCCAGAATCCTCTATAAAATAGTCAAAAACATATTCTCCTGTACCTTGAGAATACTCAATCAGCTTGTGATTAAAACTACTTGCAGTATCTGTTACAAATAGTTCCGTATCTGATATTGTAAAGCCTGAATCCGATCCTCTAACAATGGATAAATCCCCTATACTACAAAATATCATTATTACTACAAGAATATGTGCTACTATTTTCTTCATCTAAATTCCCCTTCCTTATTACCCTATATATCATTCATTTTAGTTAATAATTACTTGGTATCGATGCCCCTTATATTTAGATATAGCTTTCCTTATTATTTTATCGACATTTTCACTTGAATTTCTTATGCTTTATGTGATATATTAATATGTTTTATTAAAAAAATAATTAAGCAGTAGGTATTAGCTACCTACTGCTTAATTATTTTCTACTTATTTAGATAACCCACAACTTTTTAAGACTTTTTTAAATGCTGTTGCTATAGGTAAGTCTTTCATGTCATCTTCTTGAATATAAATAATTTGATCTGAATTTTGATGGAGTTTGACTATTAAGTGCTCTATTTTATCTGACCATTTAATCATTATAGGTATCATTTTCCATTTACGATGGGTAAATATATGTGTAACTGGATCAAGTCTTTTAGAGATTAATTGATCCCATTCATTCTCTTCCCAGATCTCTTCTGACACCATAGGTAATCCCCAGAGATTTGCAAGTAATCCTTCCTCCGGTCTTTTTACCATACCAATTTGATACTCTTTCTCTATTATAAGCACATAGTATGTTTCCTCTACTTTTTTTACCTTCTTCTCTTTAACTGGATACTGTTCTTCTTCATTCTTTAGATGTGCCTCACATAAATTTTGTACAGGACAGATATCACACTTAGGACTTTTAGGTGTGCATATAAGTGCACCTAACTCCATTAAGGCTTGGTTAAAACGGTTTGGATCATCTGG
>JAHLFQ010000138.1 GCA_018883705.1 Candidatus Cellulosilyticum pullistercoris | reverse complement strand
TAGATGTAAAGACTAGTTATCCATTTTAAAAATTTAAGTATATAATATCCTAATGTATTTAAAACGCTATTTTTTCTACGCACTTCACTAATTTGAACAAGTGCTATGAATACACCAATCATAAGACCGATTGCTAAAGCGATAGCGGTAAGGCCAAGTGTCCATTTAAGCCCTTCCCATATCACTGTATAAAACTTTTGTTCTATAAAAATCTTATAGAAATCTACAGTTTGCTGCCCTAATAAGTTTGTAAAAAAACTATTCAATGCTTCTCCCCCTTTTGTAGATAGCCTCTTATTATATATTATTTTTCATATTGTTATTTATACTCTATGTTTCATAAATGATTAAAGAGCTAAGATTTATTTTCTTAGCCCTTATAGCTTTATGTCTAATCACCAATATAAATTTAACTACATCTATACTATTTATTGAGCTACATCAAAGTATTTTGCATAAATTTCATCATATGTTCCATCTGCTTTAATAGCAGCTAAAGTTTCATTAATAGCAGCTAGAATTTCATCATTACCTTTTTTAACAGCGATTGCATATTCTTCTTCAATAAATGGTGCATCTAAGAGCTTAAGATCACTTTGACCTTCTGTCATTTTTTTAGCTGGTTCTGCATCTATTACTACTGCATCTATTTTTCCGTTCTTAAGATCCATTACTGCTTGTGTCCCTGCTTGGAATTGAGCTACTTCAGCAATTTCTTCTGTAGTACTTACAAATAAATCCCCTGTTGTACCAAGCTGTACCCCTACCTTTTTACCTGCTAAATCATCTGCTGTAGTAATTGTTGTGTCATCAGCTTTTACAATGATCATTTGCTGTGACTTAAAATATGAATCTGAAAAATCTACTTGTGTTTTACGTTCATCTGTAGCAGTCATACCTGCTGCAATAAAATCAACTTTATCACTATTAAGTGCCATAATTAAGGTATCAAAAGCCATATCTTCAATCACAAGTTCTTTTCCTAATTTTTCAGCAATCTTCTTAGCAATTTCTACATCGAACCCTGTAATTTCTAATCCATCTCTGTATTCAAAAGGTTCAAATTCTGCATTGGTTCCCATTACAATCACATTATCTGATTGAGCTTGATTTGATCCCTTATCCGTTAAGACTTCTGATGAATTATTTACTGCATCTGTTGATACCTTTTTAGAAGAAGAACCACATCCTGCTAATATTCCCATAGATAAAATACTAGCACTTACTAAACTAACTACTTTTAACATCTTACTACTCTTCATGCTGACCACTCCCCTATACTTATTTCATTACTTGTTATATCTTATGCATAATCATACAATAAATTGAATTATTAATCAATAAGTTTTTTTAGACATTTTTTTACTTTTCGACTTAAATGATAGCTTTTTCTACGTAAAGCGTTGATATAATTAGGTTTTTTAACTATACAGGTAATTTTTCAAAATATTGTATTAATATAATATTAATTTTAATTGTTTAACTAATTGTGGATAATGTGTATAACTTTGTGTATAACTTGATAATTCAAGATTTTCTCTTATTTACCTTGTGGAAACTCTGTTAATGAAATTTTTTTAGATTAAGTATATATACAAAAATCCCTTAAGATGAGTTAGAAACTTACATTTTTTTACAAGCAATCCAATAGTTTCACATTAATAAAAATACATTTTTTACCTCATAATCTACAATCAATTAATATCTACAATAACTAAAAAAAGCAATAGTACTTCATCTGAGCACCATTGCTTTTTAATAATTTATTTATTTTTTATGAATTTAATTTTTGTGTAAGCCCATCCCAATCTTTTAAGAAACGTTCGATTCCATTATCTGTAAGAGGATGTTTGACCATCTGGAGGATAACATGATAAGGTACTGTTGCGATATGTGCACCTACCTTAGCTGCATTAATCACATGAAGTGGATTTCTAATGCTTGCTGCAATAATTTCAGTTTCAATACCATGAATATCAAAAATCTCTGCAATATCTGCTACAAGATCCATACCCTCTCTACCGATATCATCAAGTCTTCCTACAAATGGACTCACATATGTAGCACCAGCGCGTGCTGCAAGAAGTGCTTGCCCTGCTGAGAATATAAGAGTCACATTAGTTTTAATTCCTTTACTACTTAAAATTTTAGTTGCTTTTAAACCTTCAGTTGTCATAGGTAACTTAATAACGATATTAGGATGAATTTTAACTAGCTTAGTTGCTTCTTCTACCATTTTAGTTGCTTCAAGACTAATAACCTCAGCACTAATAGGGCCATCTACGATGCTTGTAATTTCTTTGATGACTTCTTCAAATACAAGGCCTTCTTTAGCAATAAGAGAAGGATTAGTTGTTACTCCGCAAATTACCCCTAGATCATTTGCTTTTCGGATTTCTTCTGTGTTGGCAGTATCAATAAATAATTTCATATGCACTTACTCCTTTGTTTTTTTATTATTATATCACTTTTTTAAACTATTTTAAAATATATTTAAAAATTTTACTTGATACTCTTGTATTATATTATTACCCATCAAATCATTTATTCCTATAAAAATTTCTATCTTCTATTTCTCTATTGATACGAATTTATAGGATACTTCTATTAAGATATCCAAATAGCTGTTATTTCATGTAAAAGCACCTCATATATGAGGTGCTTTTACATCATTTATTTTAAAGTCAAATCTTGTACTTTGTATCCTTTAAAACATTCTACTTCTGTTAAGTTAATATTACTGTTTTCAATTTGCATGCCATATGTTTTAATTTCTGCTTTTTTTATTTCTTTAAAGGCATCAATGTACACTTGGCATATATCCTCTACTTTAATATTTTTCTTAGCGTATACATGGTCTTCTTCTGTAAGATAGCGAATAATTTCAATACTCCACTCTGGATCTGCTAAATAAATCTCATAAAGCATTTTTTCAATCATAAGCTTAGCGCTACCATATGAATGTGTATCTGAACCATTATCTCCATAGAAACCTTCTGAGGAGCTAAATACTATCTTCTTCACATTATGCTCTGCCATTACTTCGCAAAGCATGAGCGTACTTGCTAAATTTGTATAATAGTATTGTATAGGATTCTTCTTATATGCTCCTGTTGACTTAATACCTGCAAAGTGAATAACACCTTCGATATCATTATCATTAAAAATACGTTCAACTAATTCTTTATGCCCTAAATCCATTGCATAAAGTTTAACGTCTTTTCCTGTCTGCTTTCTGATTTCTTCAATAGTATCTGATGTAGAGGTTAAAAAATTATCAACAACAGCAACCTCATAACCTTGCTTTATTAGCTCAATACATATATGAGATCCTGTATAACCTGCTCCACCTGTTACTAAAATAGCCATAGCATATCCCCCTTGATTTC
>JAHLFQ010000137.1 GCA_018883705.1 Candidatus Cellulosilyticum pullistercoris | reverse complement strand
TTCCCATTCTTCAAGTGTCTGATAATTTTGAGCAGAATCTTCAATATCTTCTAGTACTTCAAAAAGACTAAGTGCTGGCATTTTTCTATAGTTAGCATACTCATTAAGATAAGAATCGTAACCAATATGATGTCTAATATATCTTATAGCATCAATCAATGATTTTTCCTTTAAAACTTGTAGGTCAAAAAGGAGTTCTTGAATATAGTCATTTTGCCACTGAGTAAGTATACCTAATTGAAGCAAATTAAGAAGTAAATTATTACCTTCTTTTTTAGATATTTCTATATTGGCTTTACTGATATAACGTTTAGGTTTATTGATAATTTTACAGGCATACTCTAGTTCATTTAAATTTTTAGCTAAATGAAGATAACATAGAATATCTTTTGTAATCCACTGTTCATATAAGCTACTCATACCATCACGTAGGCAAAATGGTATGTTTGCAGAAAGTAAAGTTTCTACAATAGGCCTAGCTTGAATATTAGTACGGTATATGACGGCCATATCTCCCAATTGTATACCTTCTTTTCGACGTTGCATGATTGTACGAACAATATGTAACGCCTCTTCTTTTGCATTTTTACATGAAATATATTGTGGAGGCATCCCATTTGGATTAGGTGTAACAAGCTTTTTATGATAACGAATCTTATTTTTTTCGATAAGCATTAGACTTTGTTTTAAAATTAAATTTGAACAACGATAATTAACATCTAAAAAAATCTCTTGTGTTTCTGGAAAATATTTTTTGAAATCTAAAAGATAAGAAGGTTTTGCACCTCTAAATTGATAAATGCTTTGGTCATCATCTCCTACAACAAATATCTGTTTTTTTTCATGAACAAGCATTTTTATAATTTCAAATTGTACAAGATTGATGTCTTGAAACTCATCTACTAAAACATATTGATAGCGATTACTTACAGCTCTTAATAACTCATCATTATTTTTTAATAAATAGTAACATTCAACAAGCATATCATCAAAATCAAACAAGCTATGTCGCTCTTTATAAGCTTCATATCGTGCTAACAAATCTAGAAAAACATTACTTGGGATCCCCACGGGCTGATATTGGCTAGGGACAATAAGCTGATTTTTCATAAGGGAAAGATGCTTAATAAAACCTTCTAGGAATTCCTCCCCTTCATCTGTATCCATTTCTTTGAGTAACTGTGTAAGTAATACTTTTCGCTTATCTTCTAATAATAGTTGTTCTAAGGCATAACGCCTAGGATCTGACTTTCTTAAAATACGATAAAAAATGCTATGTAAAGTTCCAAATGTAATAGGAACTTCGCCAAAAAGATGCTGATAGCGCATTTTCATTTCTTCAGCTGCTAGCTTACTAAAGGTAACAACAAGAATTTGATTTGGAAAACATTTAAGGACACTCGTCATGTAATTGATACGCTGAACGATAACTTGTGTTTTACCTGATCCTGGACCTGCAATAACGATCGTTGGCCTTAAATCACAAGAAACGGCTTTTTGCTGATTTATATTTAAATCCATTATTGACTCCATTCTATGAAGATTCATTCTTGAATCCTCCCTTTTAATTATAGACAACTTATATTATAATAAACATGATGTTTTATGGAAAGGGGATTTCAAATGAATTTGGATTGGATATCTTCATTTACACTATATAGTTTAGGTATATTAATACTTGCATTAAGTTTTAAAAAACAATTAAATAAAAAGAGAAACGATAAAAAAAATGCTTGGAAACTATTATTGGAAAAAGAACATGCCGCTCAATTTACAAGGTCTAGAGAGCTACCTCGTGATTTTTTTATTCAAGTAGATACAAATCTCTTTCCAAAAGTAGAACATAAAACATGTCAAGAAGTCTATAACATGCTCTTACGTAGTGCAAATAGAGCAATGGTTAACTTAAAGGACTATTCCAATTTAGATTTAAAAATTTCATATGGTCCTCAGATTGTTGAACAAGTAAGCGCATATGAGAAAAACTATTTTGAATTTATGGACATTTTATTCAAATATGGTAAGATATTATATGATAATAATTATATAAAAGAAGCACAAATGATATTAGAGCAAGGCATAGATTATCATTGTGATCTATCTAGATGTTATTTATTATTAATTCAAATTTATAAAAAACAAGAAAATGAAACGGCTCTATCTCGTTTAAAGAATATCGTAGAAAAAGAAATGAAAAATTCTCCTTTTTTACATAAAGTCTTAGAACAGTTTTAATGCAAAAGAAAACTTAGAAAGTGAGAGGATTAAAATGAATATCGGTATTTTTTCAGATACTTACTCTCCGCAAGTTAACGGTGTAGTAAGTTCAATTCTGACATTAGAAAAGAAATTACGTGAACAAGGTCATAATGTTTATATATTTACAATAAGTCATCCACAAGCAGAACATGACTCACCTTATGTCTATCGAATGGCAAGCTTACCATTTATATTTCTTAAAGATCATCGAGTAGGTATTATCTATTCCAATAAAGCTGTTCATAAAATTAAGCGTTTAAAACTTGATTTAATTTTATCTCAAACAGAGTTTTCGGTAGGTATCTTTGCAAGAATGGTAGCTAAGAAATTGGAAATACCTATCATTCATACGTACCATACGGTATATGAGGATTATATGCACTATATATCAAAAGGAGTTGAATTTTCTCCTAGTATTGCTCGTAAATATAGTAAATCATTTTGTAATCATGTAGATGGGATTGTTGCACCTACCAAAAAGACTGAGAAGCTTCTAAAAAGCTATGGTGTACGTAAACCCATACGTATTATCCCTACTGGTATTGATTTTGCACCTTTTAAGCCAGAAAACTATGACAAAGAGGAAATTTCTCATCTTAAAGAAGTCTTCCGTATTCCTCCTAATGATCCTATTGTTTTATTTGTAGGACGTGTTGCAAAAGAAAAAAGTATAGATGTGCTTATTAAAGCAATGCCACTTCTTTTAATGCAAATTCCAGATGCAAAGCTAGTTATAGTGGGAGATGGTCCTTCTAGATTAGAGCTCGAAGAATTAGCTAGGACGCTTAATGTAAGAGATTCTGTCATCTTTACAGGAATGCAACCTTGGAGTAGTATTGGGCGTATGTATCAATTAGGAGATGTCTTTGTGAGTGCTTCTACTAGTGAAACTCAAGGCCTTACTTTTGCTGAAGCGATGGCAGCTGCATTACCAGTTGTTGCTATGGAAGATGAAAGTATTGCTGGTTTTGTACGAGATGGTTACAACGGTCATCTCTTTCATAATGAGGAAGAACTTGCTAGCAAGCTTACTAAAGTCTTAAGTGATAAAACACATCATCAGGTCTTAAGCGAAAATGCCATGCACTCCATTAAACCACTTTCTGCAGAAACATTTGGACATAATGCCGAAGCATTTTATCATGAGATTCTACAAAGCTATCATGGAACTCATGCGACTGTTAAACATAAGAAGTCTTTGAAACTACCCTTTAGTAAGCGCTATCGTAAAAAAAATAAAAATGAACCTTTATAAAAAATCCCCGACTACTAGTAGTCGGGGATTAAATTTTTAATACATATGACCCTTTTCAAGTGCTTCTTGAGCTTCATTCGGTAACTTCGTAACCAAATGAGTAAGTCCAAATGGACAAAAAGCTAGAAACATACAGTTAACACATTTAGGTTGACGTGCAGTACATATAGCTCTACCATGAGCAATAACTTGAGTATTATAGCGAATCCAGTGTTCTTTAGGTAATTTTGTCATCAGATCTTTCTCGATTTGAACAGGATCTTCATAGAGCGTTAATCCCCACCTAATACTAATACGTTTCACGTGAGTATCAACAACAATACTTGGAATATGAAAGATATTACCACGTATTACATTAGCTGTTTTTCTTCCTACACCTGGTAATGTAGTTAATTCATCAATATCAGAAGGAACTTCTCCCCCATAAACCTCTACTAATCGTTTAGAACAAGCTATAATATTTTTTGCTTTATTCTTATAAAATCCTGTACTTCTTATAGCCTCTTCAACTTCTACTAGAGATGCATTTGCAAAGTGCATTGGTGTAGGAAACTGCTCAAATAAGCTAGGTGTAACCATATTCACACGATCATCTGTACATTGAGCACTTAATATCGTTGCAACTAGTAGCTCAAAAGTTGTCTTATGATTTAGATAGCAGACAATATCTTTTGGATAATAGGTATCTAATGTATGAAGTAAGGCAGTAATTTGTTCTTTTTGTTTCATTCTAGATTTACTCCTCATCAATTAATAGCATTTTTAGTGGTACTGTAGAATAATCAAACAATATCTTCTGTGGCCTAGATAAACGCTTGGTAAATGATGATAAATCATCTACCCTTCCTGACCATATAGGATAATGGAATGCTTCTAGATGCGTAACTTTATAACGTTGTCTTGGAGCTAATGGTATAAGATGTGGTAATCTTACATTAAGCCAATTATCGTCTTTTAATAGTGTACTGTAAAATACTTTTAGCTCTTCACGATTAACAGTTTCAAATTGTGAAGGCATTTCATTTATTGGTTCATTAAGTAAATAATCATAACGGATTAGTTCCTTTAATAATTCTTCATTTACAGCTGCATTTTGATGGCCAAACTCTATAAGGTGGAAATAATAGGCCATCTTGTTATGCTCAATTAAGTCATACCCTTTAGATTCCCAAAAAATAGAGAATTCTTCAAAGAAATCAAATGGACTTTTTAAACATTTAAATAAATACTCTAATGCATGTGTAAATCGTCCATTATTATAGTATTTATCAACAAGCTCCTCTATACTATGAAGTCGTAACATTTTATCATAGCTTATAGAGGAAGTATATAGAATTTCATAAGGTGGCTCTGACTTATAAACTAGCCCTAAAGATTCCGCATTTTCTCTAAGTCCTGAGCCTTTTAACAGCTTTAAAAAACCGAGCTGAAATTGTTCTGGCCTAATACTCATTACATCATTAAATGACTGTCTAAAAGAGGCATAGTCCTCTTCGGGTAATCCTGCAATAAGATCTAAATGTTGATGGATATTATTCATTTTTTTGATACGTAGAACTACTTTTTTAATTTCTTCAAAAGGCATAGGTCGTTTGATTATCTGAAGGACTTTAGGATTTGTAGATTGTACGCCTATTTCGAATTGAATAAGACCTGGTCTTGCTGTTTCTAGTAGATCATACATCTCTTCACAAATAAGCTCTGCTGCAATTTCAAAGTGGAAATTAGTATATCCATTATCATGCTTAATAATATGATGCCATATTTCCATAGCAAATTGTTTACGTGTATTAAAAGTTCGATCAACAAATTTAACTTGTTTTACTTTTTTATCTAAAAAATAACTCATATGTTTTTTTACTGTTTCTAATGGGACAAAGCGTACACCTTGCTCAATAGATGATAAACAGTATTGACAGTTAAAAGGACAACCTCTCGATGCTTCATAGTATATAATTTTATGCTCTAACCCTTCCATATTATCATACACAAAAGGTAGTAAGTTTAAATCTAAAGGTTTTCTTGTCGGTGTTCTATGAATTGTTTCATGAGCAGTTTTATAAACCAATCCGTGAATAGTATCTAAAGATCCTTTGCCCTTTTGACGGTAGTCCAAATATTCCTGCCAAGTAACTTCACCCTCACCTTCCATTATGAGGTCAACATTATAATTTAATAGAAGATCTTCACTATTATAAGAAACTTCTGGACCACCTAAAATGATCGTCATATTAGGCAAAATTTTCTTTAATGTAGGCAGAAGTTGTTTAATATAGGACATATTCCAAATATAGCAAGAAATACCTATCACATCTGGTCTTTCACGATAAATTGCTTTAATAATTTCATTTTCATTATTGTTAATACTTGTTTCAAGAATATGAATTTCTTTTTGATAATCTTTACAATATGCTTTAATATACCTCAGAGCAAGTGAAGTATGAATATATTTAGCATTTAATGCTAGTAATAATACTTTCAATAGTTTAATTCCTTTCATTCCATAATTTTGATAATACTATTATAGCATGTTCTCGTGTTATTTAGTAAAAAATAAAGCAAGAGTCTATGCTCTTGCTTTATCTGTATCGTATTTCATTTTTTAATTATTTGTTAGTTGCATTGTTATTGGTAGTAGTGCCATCATTAATAACACCATTCTTATCAGTTACAACACCATTAGCTGCATTATCTGTACCGTTTGCATTATGGTCTGTACCATTTGTAACATTGTTCATACCATCTGTAACATCATTTGTAATATTATCTGTACCGTTTATATGATCTGTAGTAGGTGTAGTACTTTCAATTGGTGCAGTATTTGTGTTATTATCTGTTGTTGTACAACCCACACAAGCAAAACCCATGATTACAAGTGCGGATAAAAATAAAATTTTTTTCATTTGCATACTAGACTCCTTTATAATGAAATATTATACAAAGTTAGTATGTTCGAAAATACACTTTTTATGCACTCACTTCTATGTAATATCAATAATTTGTATAGAATCATCAGTATACATGTCAATATAACGATCTTGTACTCGCACAATAGGACGATAAAGACATAAAGGATTAATTGCTACAACCTCACCTATTTCACCATTACTTAAAGTAACATAAGTTCCAATATAGTAAGTTGCAATATTAGATAAAAATGTAAGTAATATTTTAGGATCTAGTTTGCCAAAAATACCTGTTTGCATTAGTTGTATTACCTCAAATGGTGAACGTTTCTTCTGATAAGGTCTTTCAGATATCATAGCATCATAAGTATCAGCAATCGCCAATATTTTAGCTATGTCATTAATATTCTCATTATAAACACCATATGGATATCCTGAACCATCCATTCGCTCATGATGCATTAAAATCCCTACCTTAAAATCTAATGGGATCTCCCTATTTTCTTGAAGGAGTTCATAAGAATAAACAGGATGTTTTTTAATCACTTCAAACTCATCATCAGTTAATTTGTCAGGCTTATTTAATATATTTTTATCAATTTTCATCTTGCCAATATCATGTAATAGACCTGCTAACATTAATGAATCTTGCATATCCTTCCCATATTTCATCCATTTACCTATTAATGTAGATAATAATGCAACATTAATGCTATGAGTATATGTATAGCTATCTGCAATTTTAAATAGATTGATACATCCAATAATTTTATAGTTATCATTAAATTTATCAGCCATTTCATCTTTTATCTTTTTAAAGGCTACAA
Source organism: Candidatus Cellulosilyticum pullistercoris (assembly GCA_018883705.1). Lineage (GTDB taxonomy): Bacteria > Bacillota > Clostridia > Lachnospirales > Cellulosilyticaceae > Cellulosilyticum > Cellulosilyticum pullistercoris. The sequence continues at coordinate 12,645 of JAHLFQ010000137.1, read as the reverse complement.
AATCAACTACATTATCATATGCTATTTGATTTAACAACCTCTTAGCTGCTTCAGTACATCTGTTATACACTTCTTTAGTTTCTTTTGAAACTTTCCATACATTATCCCATGTATTTACAAAAATTTTAATCTCATGAATATCAGTATTTTTTAACTTCTGAATTGCATCAGCATTTAATTCTTGGTCTGCCCCTACATAAATCACTCCTGTATCTAAATTTCTAATCGGTTCAGCAACAATCATGCCTGGCATTGATTTAGATAAAGGTATCGTCAATTTTTGCATATTTTCCCCCTGAATATAAAGTAAGCGTATATTGTCAAGTTCATTCTATAACATTATTTATAAATTTACAATAAAAAAAGACAAATAATACTTTCTCTTCTAATTAGGAGAAAAGTATTATTTGTCTTTTTAATTTCTAGTAAGCAACACCTTGTGCATACATAGCTTCAGCAACTTTTAAGAAACCTCCAATGTTGGCACCTAAAACATAATTATCTGCATCCCCATATTCGATAGCAGCTTCTTTGCATACTGAATGAATATGTTTCATGATATCCTTAAGTTTTTCATCTACTTCTTCAAATGTCCAGCCATATCTTATACTATTTTGAGACATTTCAAGACCTGATGTAGCTACACCGCCTGCATTTGCAGCTTTTCCTGGTGCGAATAGAATACCTGCTGATTGGAAAATTTTTATTGCTTCTGGTGTTGAAGGCATGTTAGCACCTTCAGCTACAGCTATAACACCATTTTGAACTAATATTTTTGCTGATTCAGCATCTAACTCATTTTGGGTTGCACAAGGAAGTGCAATATCACATTTAATTTTCCAAATATCTGAACATCCCTCATGGTATTCCGCTGAAGTATGATTGGTTATGTACTCTTTGATACGTAAACGTTTAACTTCTTTGATTTCTTTTACTGCATCTAAATCAATACCATTTGCATCATAAATATAACCATTTGAATCACTTAATGCAACAACTTTAGCACCAAGTTCCATTGCTTTCTCCGCTGCATAGATTGCTACGTTACCAGAACCAGATATGACAACTGTTTTTCCTTCAAAGCTATACCCTTTAGTAGCTAACATTTCTTTTGTGAAGTAACAACATCCATATCCAGTTGCTTGAGTTCTTACAAGTGAACCGCCATAATTTAATCCTTTTCCAGTTAATACACCTGTGAATTCATTTCTTAATCGTTTGTATTGGCCAAATAGATATCCAATTTCACGTGCACCTACTCCAATATCTCCTGCTGGTACATCTGTATCTGCACCAATATGCTTAGAAAGCTCCGTCATAAAACTTTGACAGAATCTCATAATTTCACCATCAGATTTTCCCTTTGGATCAAAATCACTACCGCCTTTACCACCACCCATTGGTAAGCCAGTTAAAGAGTTTTTAAATGTTTGTTCAAATCCTAAGAATTTAATCACACTAAGATTTACAGATGGATGTAATCTTAAACCACCTTTATATGGCCCTATAGCACTATTAAATTGAACACGATAGCCTCTATTTACTTGTACCTTCCCCGCATCATCTACCCATGATACACGAAATAAAATAGCACGCTCAGGCTCAACAATTCTTTCAAAAATGCCAGCTTCTACATATTGAGGATTACGCTCTGCAACTGGCTCCATGCAAAGTAATAGCTCTCTTACCGCTTGATGAAATTCTGGTTGTGCAGGATGATTTTTCTCAACTCTGCGCATTAAATCTTGCATATACTCTGTTTTAAATTCCATAGATATTCCTCCTAGTGAATAAATATACGGATAATACTCCTTACCGCTATCTGTATTTTATCATAAATTCAATATGTTTCAACAAAATATTATCTCAAAATGTAATATTTATTACTAGGTATGATAGTTATTTCCTAATAATAATCATATTTTGCTCATTCATTTTTTCATATAGCCATGCAGCTTCTTCATCAGTAATAGCTATATTTTTTGTGCTCTTAATATTATCTAGACGTTGCCAATAGGCATTTCTAATATCACCATGAATTCCAAAATTTTCACTAATAATCATCCAATAGTTAGCACCTAGTTGTTGTTTATTATTCTCATAAACCTCTGCTTTATCTTTAAGATAATATGTACCAAATAAAGGTATGCTTTTTTCTAATTTTAAACCAAATGGAATGGTACGAATCAGTTTATCACCTTCATAGCAATTAATCTTTTGTGTGTTACCACATCGAATATCTATCCAAAACCTATGATCATTTAATGTTGTCGTTGAAAAATTAATGCTTTTTACCTCACTGAGTTCTCCACTTTTAACTTGTATTTGGAAATCAATACAATAGGCCGTTTCTGGCTTTAGAAGATCATCTAATAAAAAGTATGCATGGTATGAATCTATTAGTATCCCTTCTATAGTTTGACCATTTATACAAGCTACTGCCTGTGTCATTGGATCTTTACTTTCTAATGTGAATCTAGGATATAATCCGATCCATTTATCTCCTTCAGCCGGGTAGGTTTTTAGTATGGTAGGTTTTTTATCGACTTGTAACATAATAACCTGATCTTGTTTAAGCAATGTACCTGATTTTGAAGCCATTCCAGATTTAAGAAGTAACACGTAACATCTCTCATTTTCTAAAGGTTCTTTAGGAAACAATATGTATTTTGTATCATCTTTATATTTTTTACCATTTGAATCTAAACATTCATATGGCTTAATATAAAATTTAGCATCACACTGAAGATATTTATATATTTGATTAATGCTCACAGGTGTATTAAACTGTATAACAAATGGATGAGTGCTAGAAATAAGTAAATCATCTGTTGGTGATAAAATTTCAATATCCCCCTTAAATTGTACAGTTACCATTTCAGATTTTGTTAGTCCTCTTATTTGTGTAGGTGCATTATAAATGATTAATTTAATTTTTTGCCCCTTAATTTCATTGCACTCTTGTAATTTTATCTCAACTACATGGTTATTTAACCATTTTAAAGTATAGTTAAATTGTCTGCTATCTTCTCTTTGGCTTGTAAGTTTGATATGAGTTTTAAATTCTTCTTGATTCATAGGAAATAGAAAATTTATAGTTATTTTTGCTTCATTTACATTAGTTTCTACCCATGATAAATTAAAGTTTTTTAGAAAATAGAGTGTGCAGAGTATAAGTAGTGTGGTTAAACTTATTAAATAAATCATTTGGTATTTCTTTTTCATCTTACATCCCCCCAACTTGTCTATCTCATGTATATGAAAGGTCAAGTATAAACATGCTAAAAACTATAAAAAGGGGATTTTTATTTCCATATGTTCCATTTATCGAATTTTATAATAAATTAATGATTGATATCATTTTTGAATTAAAATCTGAAATAATTATTTTTTTAGTGTTAAATATGACAAAATATAGTATAATAATATTTATCTATTTACAATAAAAGGACGGTTATATATGAAAATATTAGTTGTTTCTGATATAGAGAGTAATTATATATGGGATTTTTTTGATAAAGCAAACTTTAAAGATATTGAGTGTGTTATTTCTTGTGGAGATTTAAAATCAAGTTATCTTTCTTTTTTAGTGACTATGCTTGCGGTTCCTGTTTTTTACATACATGGAAATCATGATAGGCAATATTTAGTACAGCCCCCTGAAGGTTGTGATTGTATTGAAGATAAGGTCATTAACTTTAAAGGTATAAGAATTGCAGGACTTGGTGGTTCCATTGAATATAAAGGTGGCCCTTTTCAATATACTGAAGAAAAAATGCAAAAACGTGTAAAAAAGCTGATTCGTTCTGCAAAAGGACCTATTGATATTTTTGTAAGTCATTCCCCTACCTATGAACTTGGAGACGATCCAACGAGTCAATGTCATGTTGGTTTCCGTTGCTTTTATTCTATTTATAATATGCTTAAACCTAAATATCATTTATATGGACATAATCATTTTACCTATTCTTCACATGCTAAACGTATTTTGACACACGAAAATATGCAAATTATTAATGGATATAACTATTACATATTAGAACTTTAACTAAATATTTAAAAAAAGAAGTTTTAAGTCATGACTTAAAACTTCTTTTTTTAAATATTTAGACCTTGCATATAGGAAAAAGGATCAATAGGAGTAAGCGTTTTAATATCTGGAATAACACCTTCTACTCCCTCTATTAACCAATCCATATGAATAATTTGCTCATAATCTAGCAGTTCTCCTGGCTTCGCTTTTAATACGCCATTTTGATCGCGAATAGGACCTTGAAAAATATTAAATTCATTATTAACAATAGATTGTTTAACACTTTCAATAAGATTTTTCATTGGTGAATTCATATTTCTATTTGAGTATAAAACATCTACAATACCATTATTTAGACCTTGCCAAAAATTAATAGGTACATCGTTATCACTCATAGTCTTTAAAGATCCATTTAAAATATTTTGAATAACTTGTTCATAAAATAATCCCCAATTCCAAATAGCCATTGCATAGTGTGTTTTTTCTCCGCTTTCATGATGAATACGATAAACACCATATTCCTTTGTAATATCACCCGGAATTGGTAAATTTTCATTTGATATGATATCTGCACCTAAATCTTGCAACGTACGTGCTACTTTTTTACTTTCTTTAGGATTATCCCAATGATTGGTCCATAATGCTTTAACTTTAACATAAGGGTTTACAGCTAAAGCACCTAATGTAAAAGCGTTAATACTGCTTACAACCTCAGATATAGGATAAGGGGCCACGTACCCTATAATATTAGTTTGTGTCATTGCTCCAGCTATCATCCCTAGAATATAGCGTGGTTCATGAATACGCCCATAATATAACGTTAGTGATTTATATGAATGTGTTGCCGCACACTGAAAGAATTTAATATGATGATATTCCATTGCTGCTTTTAGTGCGGGTGCAAGAAAGGTTGGGCTTGTTGAAAAGATAACATCAATGCCTGATTCAGCTAAATTTTTAAAGGTCTTATATGCTAATTCATTTTCTGGGATATTTTCAATTTTTTGAGTCTTTATTTGACCTTTAAAGATATTTTCAATATGTAAACGTCCTAACTCATGGGCATAAGTCCATCCTGAAGAGTTAGAAGATTTTGCATAAACAAAAGCTATTTTTATTATTTTTTTAGGTATGACAAGTTCTGTAAGGGAAGAAAATACCCTTTTTCTTCTTGCAACTTGCATTATATCTGTTTCTACATAATTCTCATCCAAATCAATAACTTTTAATTCATTAACAACATTTCGAATTTGATTTCTATTTTTTTCTGCGGTAATTTCTTTAGGTAGACCATAAATTTTTAAAAAAGTTAAGAAAGCATCGCCTGTTGTAATCTCTAATTTGGTATCTAAAAATTCATGGTAGATTTGTCTAAAAGGTCTGTAACAATTAGATAAAAAAAGTTTATCACTATCTTCATTTTGAATCATTTGTCGATATTGTTTGATATATTCAAGAAGCTCAGTAAATCGACCTACCTCAGTAAACCAAATACTATTAATTTTTGTTTCTTTATAAAAGTTAATATATTCATAGTAAATAGTATTTGTTTTATCCTCAGGATTTCTCTTTGGGATTAAACGAATAACTTGCCCGTTAATTGTTGTTCCATTGACAAATTTTAAGACACTTACCCTTTTATTTCCTTCAATAACAAAAAATCGATTAAGGTATTCATAAACTTTGATGGGATCTGCTATTCCATTTTCAATATGATAATCATATAAATGCATCCATTTAAGTGCAAACTCCGATTTAGGATCCATAATGGGCATATAATTATCTGCAAAAGAAACACTTCTACTATGTGTATAGGTTCCTACAATTTTGTGAATAGGTATTTCTACAATTCCTAAAGGATATTCGGTAACGATATCTCCTTTTTGTAGCATACTATCCAACGTTCTTAAATAACCAGATTCTCCTTTTAGAACTTTTTGATTCCAAGCTTGTTTGCCTAGCTTCAGCGCTTGTTCATAATTTTTTTGTAATTCCATTTGGTCCATTTTTTCACCCCAGCCTTCTCTATCAAATTTATATTAAATGGTAAAATGGATTTGTTATAAGTTGAAAATGCTCTAATGCCATATTATTTACTCCCCAATATAGGGTTGTATCCACTATATAATAAGTCATTAGAAAAGTTTTCCCATCTACTGTATATTCCATAGTATTAGGCGAAATAATATGATATGTGCCATCTAACGATGTTCCTTTTATATCTACAGTACCATCAGGATTAAAACTTAGTATTTGGCCCGTTTCTTTGGACTGCCAAGTATTTTGTAGTGTAACATTTTGGTGGTTATACACTATCTTTAATACGATAAAACAAATTGCTAAAATAAGGCATAATCCAATAATAACGAATGCTTTTTTTTTACTCGTATTTTGCTTCTTACGTATTAGCCTAGAATTTGATTTATACATGAACTTCCCCCCTGCATTTATTATCTTTATCTTACACTAAAAAATTTGAAATGACAAACTATTTCATATAGGAAGAGAGATCTTGATAAGGTAAAGTAAAAAATATTGTACCTGCTGCATATGGAGCAATTTCATAAACATTAAAGACAATAATAAGATCACCCTTTTCATTTATAAAAAAAGGCTGATTTTCTTTAATCCCTTGAAATCCATCACTGCCGGTAAAGAAATATTCTCCTGCTTTTGTTCTTAGATCAATTTGTTTTCTTATTTGGTCATTAAGAATAGATTTATAATCAACTGTTTCTTTAAAAAGATCCTTAAGTCCTATAATTTTAGAAGTCTCAGTATTTAATACCAGGTAATCTACGTTACTTATGCCATGGGCTCCTCCACTATATTGATACTTAAACATTTCAATAGCATAGTAAGGATTTAAAGAGGGAATAATAGCATAGCTTTCAATATATTCAAATGCAATAGGTGAAAGACCATCTTTAATTATATCTTGATTGTATAACATTGCTTCTTTTATCATTTTATTTTTTCTTTTTTTAGCATCTTCAATAAGTTTATTATTAAGATCTTTTTCAAATTTTGAATCTTTAAGACCATGTAATTGTGGTATTTTCATATTTAGTTTTAAGCCATCATTACTATAATCGAATTGTTTAGATTCAATAGAAATTGGATTCATATGAGACATAACAAAAATAGCGGCTCCAGGTGTGGGTCTTGGAGATTTTACTTTAGCAGCCATTAAACTTGGACATACAAGTAAAATAACCTCAAGTACATACATCGCTTTTAGTATAGTTTTATTTTTCATTTGACGCCCCCTATATAATTTATTTATATAATTAGTGTACCCTTATGAAAAAGCGATATGTTAGATAAAGATTTGTAAATCTGCAAAGTATTTCATGAGGTAAGTTTTGTAAGAGCATCTGTACTAGAAAAAATTTTGAGGTGAAACATGTCTACAATTAATGAGTGTGTTCAAAAGATGAACCGTTATTTTTATTCAAGAAAAACATATGATATTGAAAGACGTATCTATTTTTTAAAAAAATTAAAAAAAACTATTTTAAGTTATCAAAACGAAATTGTAGCCGCATTATATGCTGATTTTAATAAACCTGCTTTTGAAACCTACACAACAGAAATCTATACAGTCATTTTGGAATTAAATGAAGCTATAAAATCCGTACGAAAATGGGCTAAAACAAAAAAATACAAAGGTACATTACCTGTTATTGGTGGAAAAACTCACGTGATAAACGAGCCTTATGGTATATGTGTCATATTCTCTCCCTATAATTATCCGTTTCAATTAGCAATCACGCCTTTAATCGGTGCATTAGCAGCAGGAAATTGTGCCATTATTAAGCCTTCTGAATATACGCCTGAAACGAATAAAATCCTAAAGAAAATCATTCAAGAGACTTTTCCACCCTATTACGTCCAAGTTTTCGAAGGTGGTGCTGAAGTTGCACAAGCACTAATTAATGAACCAATAGACTATATCTTCTTTACTGGTGGCATTGAAACAGGAAAAAAAGTAATGATGCAAGCTGCTAAACATCTTATTCCTACAACACTTGAACTAGGAGGTAAGAGCCCTACCATTGTAGATTATGATGCAGACCTAAAACTGGCTGCAAAACGTATTGTTTGGGGGAAATTTTTAAATGCAGGTCAAACTTGTGTTGCACCAGATTATGTATTAGTTCATGAATTAGTTGTAGATAAGTTACTATGTTATATCGGATTTGTCCTTCAACACTTTTATCGAGATAAGAAAAATTTAGCACATATTATTAACGAGGCACAATATGTTCGCTTACTCCAACTTATAGATGAAGACAAAATATATTTTGGTGGGCATTTTGATACAGATACACTTTATATCGAACCCACAGTACTTTATCCTGTAAGTGAAAGTGACCTTTGCATGCAAGAAGAAATTTTTGGTCCTATCCTACCCATTATTCCTTTTAAACGCCTAGATGAAGCGATTCAATTTGTGCAGCGTCGCCCTAAACCACTAGCTTGTTATCTCTTTAGCCAAAATCAAAATCGAATCAATTATTTATTAAAACATCTTTCTTTTGGTGGTGGTTGTATCAATGATACGATTTTACATCTTACAAATCCTTCTGTTCCTTTTGGTGGAGTAGGCTATAGTGGTATGGGTGCTTATCATGGCTATAATAGTTTTAAAACTTTTACACACGAAAAAACTATTTTTGTAAGTCAAAAAAAAGAACTTCCTTTTCGTTATCCACCCTATGATAAAACATTACCCTTTATAAAGAAAATGATTCGATAAAAATAAGTGCTACTTATAAGTAGCACTTATTTTTTATAGATCATGACAATCATGACCTCTACTTTTTTTGATTTGATTTAACTGATCTAAAAAATCTTCAATTTGTCCTATTTCCATGTCACTTTTTACTTGCATGGTATGGATTTTCTCTTCCCTAAAATTCTTAAGATGCATTGTAAGACCATCGGCATCATTTTTTTCAGTATAGATACAACGATAACCATCTTTATATTTTTGTTTTAATTCATCCAAATCGCTCATGACTCATACTCCTTTCATTTAATAGATAGTATAAGTCATTTTATTTATTTCATACTAAAAAATGATTAATTAAAATGGAGTTTCTTAATTTGTTCTTGTTTGTTATGTGCATCAATTTCATGTGTGTAAATAGATAACGTAATAGATGGATTACTATGAGATATTAATGAAGAAATTGTTGAAATATCCATATTGGAAGCTATGCAATAAGAGGCAAAAGTATGTCTAAATAAGTGTGCATGAATAGGTCTGCCAGTCACTTTGGAAAGTTTCTTCATTAAATCATGTAGTGTTCGTGTTGCCATATACTGCTCGGGTGCTAATTTACTTGGAAATAGATAAGGGCTACTTTCTAAATAAATTTGCATCTCCTCATTTAATTGACGACACTCATTGAGATAATTATTATAGGCTTTAAACAATTCTTCATGAATAGGAATTGGATTATATTTATTACCTTTTGTTAATAAAGTAATCGTATTTTTTTCAAGGTCTATATCTTTCTTCTTTAAAGCAACTACTTCATGGGCTCGACAACCTGTGTATAATAAAAAGGCAATTAAAAACTCATTACGAATTGTACAATAATAAAGATATTCATAATAAGCTGTTTTTCTTTTTAGTGATGCTTTTTCTTTCTCTTCTATTAAAAAGTGCTGAATTTGTGCAATTTCCTCTTTAGTTAATACTTCTTTAGGTACTGTCACTTTCTTTGAACGTATTGGATCTATGTATTCATCTAATTTGTGTTCACACATCTTTTTTCTATAGCAAAAAGATAAAAAACGATGTAATACGACTCGTTTTCTTTTAATTGATGAAATTTTTAGGCCTGCTATTTCAGAAAAATAATCTTGGAAATCTTCAAAGTTTAATTCATCTAATGTCTGTTTTTGAGTCCAATTACAAAACTGGTTAAGATCTTGCTTATAGGCTTTGATTGAGTGTTTCGAAAGTTGTTCGCTTTCCAAAGCTAAAATAAAATACGAAATAGCTTTTTCTAAAGACATTGTATTACCTCCTTCTCTATTTAGATATAATAAAAGTCGCAACAAAGCTGCGACTTCTATATCTTATTATGATTACTATTAATTTGATGGTTTTGTTAACTTTTTATAAATTAAGAAGTACATACTTCCAATGAATAATCCCCCAATAATATTCCCAAGCGTAACAGGAATAACATTGTTAATTAAGAATTTATTCCATGTTAGTTGATCAGCACTAACATGAGCGAGCTCTAAATACTCATTAGTCTTAGAGAAAAGTGCTACTGGTATATAAAACATATTAGCAACAATATGCTCTGCTCCACTAATTGCAAATGCAAAAATAGAAAAGAATCCTGCCAGCACTTTTCCTGTAATATCTTTTGCTGCATAGATCATCCAAATACCTGCACAAACGTAAATGTTACAAATAATTGCAAGACAAAGTGCTTCTTTAAATGGTAAGTTTGCTTTATTTGTTGCAACTTTAATCATATAAGCTCCAAAACGGCCATCACTCATACTTAGGATACCGCTATTTGCAACTAAAAATGCTACTGCAACTGCTCCAATAAAATTTCCAACTAGAACAATTACTAAGTTTTTTAAGAAACCTGCCCAAGATGTTTTCTTTTCTAAAGTCGAAATAACAATTAGACAATTTCCTGTAAATAAATCTGCACCATTAATAACAACAAACATAAGTCCAATAGGGAATACAGCACCTGTAACAAGTTTAGCTACGCCTTTATTAGTTATATCATGTGCAGCGACAGATGAAGCAAAACCACCAAGTGCAATATATACACCTGCCATTATTGCCATCGCTAATACTAGCCAGACGCTACGATTAACCTTGTTAACGCCTCCTACACTAGTGTAATCAGTAATTTCTTGTGGTGATAAATAATTTGCCATTCGTTTACACTCCTTTTCCAGTATTAGAGTATACCATTATAGTTCAAGTAATTCAATAAGCAGCCTACTTTTTTTCGGCATCTTCTTCCAAATTTTTATATAAATCTTCAATTTTACTATAATATGTTTTTTCAATAGCATTCTTTGCCTCTTTTAACTCTGTAACTTGTTTCTTGAGATTATTAATTTCTTCAAGTAAACCAAGTCTTTGCTCTAGTAACTCATTCTTTAGTTTTAATTCAAATTGAGTAGCTATATGCATTTTTTCAGTTTCATATTTCTCATTGAGCTGTTCTTTTTCTTTTTGTAACTTTTCTACCTCTCTTTGCAAAAACCACATTTCTGATGCCATCTCATCATTTCTAGATTTGAGTTTTGTATTCTCTTCATTTCGCTCCTCTATTTCAACTTCTAACCTCTTATATCCATCAATTTTTTCATTAAGCTGTCCCACTTCCTCCTCAAATTTTTTATGTAGGAGCATATTATTTTCTAATTGCCTTTTTAGTGTTAGTACTTCCTTTGCAAATTCATCATTTGATTTTTGTAATGCTAGTTCTTTTTGATGCATATCATGCTCTCTTTTTTTAGCGTCTTCTAATATCTTCTTCAGCTTTTCTTGTTCTTTAATAACTGCTTCTTTTTCTAATTGTTGCGCTTCGATTACTTTTTCTAATGCTTGTTGTTCTTCTCGATAATTAAGCATACTTTTTTCAGTCATATTAAGGAAAATACTTTGTATACGCTTGGTTAAATTTTGTAATTCTATAATATCACTTTCGAAGAATTTTGTTTCTTCTTTAGCTTTATCTAAACGATAACTTGCTAATAGCATACTCATAAATTCTTTGCCGCTCAAGGCATGCTCTTTCATAATTTGACTTAATTCTAATTTCATTTCTTCAGAAACTTTTACTCCAAATGTCACATCACTCATATTTACCCTCCAATTGTTAACTTTATTAATTCTAGTTAACTTAACATATATAAGTAGTTAACTAATGTTAACCACTTATATATGTTAACACAAATTCAAACCAAATTTCAACCAACCACAGATAATAATATATTATCTGTGGTTGTTTTGCAAAAAAGTAAGAGAAAGTTATCAAGAAATTGTGTAAAAAATTCAATCATATATATCAATAAATAGAAAATCGCTAGATGTTAAATGTACAAAACAACCTATTAACCATATAAGAAGTTATGTGCCCCACCTGTTTTAATATATAAGAATTACAAAAAGTGTTTTATAAAACATTACATCTATACAATAAAAAAGTAACTAAAATAACAATTCACCACTATATTACTGTTGAGCCCCAAAAATGACTGCATAATAAAAGAGCATATTTAGCAATTCTAAGTATAACCAAATACTATAGAAGGTTGCTAAATATGCTCTCTCTTTATTATTCTCAAAATCCCTTAATCTAGCAGGCATTTTAATGTATGTATAAGAACTAAAGATAATTCTACCTTTAGTTCTTATACAATCTTTCTTCTTAGAAAAAGAAGATATTAGTATTAATCATATAATAAGTATTTCTATAAAAACATCGATTTTCTTCCTCGCTGTCATCATATAGCTTCGCGTTTAATCTTTTATATTCTATCTTAGTTTACTTCAACTTCTTCCCTCAAAAGCCTTGTACAACCAATTAGCGTTTGATACACCTTAG
>JAHLFQ010000136.1 GCA_018883705.1 Candidatus Cellulosilyticum pullistercoris | reverse complement strand
CTATGACAACAAGCACTACAACCATTACAACCACCCGTATCTGCCTTTACCGTATCTTCAATGTCATAAATTCTTCCGTCTGAAATCCCTTCTAATGTCCTTAATGCCTTCATACTTTCCCCTTTCTGACTTTATGTCATGTGGTGATTATTTGCTATGCTATGATTTTAATCATGTGCATAAGTATTGTCAATCATTAAAAGATAACCGTTCTGATTTTATACATAAAATATTTTTATTTGTAAATCCTATTTATAAAAAAGGTAAGGTACAAAATAAAATGAAATTTAAATCCTATGTTTTAATGTTTATGGCATCCATTCTTGTATTTACATCTTCTCTATCTGCTACAACTATTAAGGATGACACTTACAAGAAAACTATTTCAAATTATATTGAAGAATTATCTGTTCTACAAAATCAAATATTTGCATTAGCTCATAAAGCTACATTTTCCTCATCTAGCTCTAGTTCTAGTTTTAATACTGAATTAGATGCTATATATAATAATCTCAATAAAATTTATGAATCAATGACTGTCTATTATAACGCCCTTTCTCCTAGATCAATTGAAAGAAGAAATTTATTGGTTCTATTTAATGCTGTTAACTTACTTAGAGGTTCATTATTTCAGTTAGATAAATTAAATGATACGCAATCTTCATTAGAAAAAATGACTATATTAGAGAATTATTTTGGATTTAAACTAGAAGCTAACAATACAATTAATAATGTTAGAAGTCTTTTATCTCAACTCTAAAAAGCTAGTTTACAAATCATTAATGCCCACAAAATATGTGGGCATTTTAGTTCTTAAAATTTAGTAGGCAAAATATAAGTAAATAGCTATATTTAGTTTAATTCGACCTCAGCTAATTCTTTTGCTGGCAATGGTATTGTAGATGATTTTACAAACTTCTTAACTTCCATTGTTGCTTTATTAATTGGAATATTTGTACCAGCACCTGCAACACATCCACCTGGACATCCCATACCTTCAATTAGGCATCCATCTTTCTTACCTGCTTTTGCAAGCATCAACATCTTCTTACAATCCTCTAATCCTTCTGCATGTTCAATGAGTACATCAACTCCTGGATAGTATTCATTGATACACTGTTCAATCGCTTCTGCTACACCACCCGCAACTGCATAGCCACGACCTGCTCCAGTTGCATCTTGAATAGGTGCTTCTTTATTAAATGTTTCAAAGTCAATCCCTCTTGCTTCAAAGATACTTGCTAATTCTTCAAATGTAATAACGAAATCAACATCACTTCTTACTGAGGTTCTCATAGCCTCTAGTTTCTTAGATGCACATGGTCCAATAAATACTACATGAGCATCTGGATGTTTTTGCTTAATTGTTCTTGCTGTTGCTACCATTGGTGTTAGTGCATTAGAAATACTATCGATCATTTCTGGGAAGTATTTCTTTGCTAACATAGACCAAGATGGACAACAAGAGGTTAATAAGAATGGTAACTCTTTTGTTGATACTTTTTCTACATAGTGATGTGCTTCTGTTGCAGCACCAATATCAGCTCCAAGTGCAACTTCATATACTTCTGAGAAGCCAATTTCCAATAACGCAGCTTTAATCTTTTGAATATTAACATTTGGTCCAAACTGTCCAACAACAGCTGGTGCTAACTCAGCAATCACTTCTTTTCCATTTTTCATACAGTGAATTAATTGGAAAATTTGAGATTTATCTGCAATAGCCCCAAATGGACAACTTACCATACATTGACCACAAGATACACATTTATCAATATTAATATGCGCACGCCCTAAAGCATCACTTTCAATCGCTTTAACACCACATGCAGAAGCACATGGACGCTCTTGCTTAATAATCGCATGATATGGACAAACTACTTTACATCTTCCGCATTGAATACATTTTTCTTGATCAATAATAGATTTTCCATTTGAAGCAAAAGAAATGGCATCCTTTGGACATACTTCCTGACATGGATGCGCCACACAACCACGGCACATATCTGTTACAAGGATCATATTCTCATGGCAAGCGTCACAAGCAGATGGAATTACTTGCATAAGAGGTGGTTCATAGTATTTTTCTGAAATATTACTTTCTTCAATACCACTTGTAATATGCACTGGGTGATCTTCTGGACGAAGTGACATACCCATTGCTAAACGAACACGTTCTGATGCAATTGCTCTTTCACGATAAATACTTTCACGATAAACTGGTACATCTCCTGGTGTAATTTTGTAAGGGATTGCCTCAATTGCATCATTTAGATTTTCAGCCTCTACTTCGTATGCAACTTTTGCAACCTCTGTAAAAACTTGTCTTCTCAGTTTTCTAACAGGTGTTTCTAGACCTCTCATTGATTTGTCCTCCTAACTATTTTGTTTCCTAATCATGATGATATTTCATATTTACTATGCTTTTATTGGTTATGTACCCAAAAACAAAAGTAGAAATCGAATCGTTTCTACTCCTAAAAATGGACTAAGCTCCATTTTCGTGTGCTATTATAACAAACAATTTCAATTATCACAATAACTTATTATATTAAAACTATATTATAATATAAAAAAATTATTTATCAATTAAATATTTTATTTATTTTATTTTTATATATCATCTAACAATTATAATGATTCAATATTTCTAATAACTTATTTATCGAATAAATGTTAAACTATTGATTATACTATCTAGGTAATTATCATTTATAAGAGAGGTATAAAATGACTAAATATCGTATTAAACATTATTTAATTATAGCTTCATTACTTTGTTTTATCATCTGCTCCACAGCAATATGCTCTACAACAATAGTCTTTGCACAAAATACTACTTCAGCGATCACAAATAAAACAATCGAAGATTCATATGATTCTATTGTTAATATCCAAAAACAGTTGTCTGCAATACTAAAGCAGTATTTTCATCATCTTGTAGACGACACTAGTCCTAAACCCTCTACATCTCTTTTAGATATATATTCTAATCAGCTAAATGAAATATCTCCTAAATTAGAAGACATTGTTAGGTCAAATGCTAGTGAAAGTCAAAAAACCAAGTCTCAAATACTAATTTCTGCTATACATTACTTAAAACCTGCTATTAATGATATACGTACGCTCTTAACCTCTTCAGATTATGAAAGACAATATACATTGTTTAGATCTATTATATATCTTGATTCTTTATTAACTGAGATTCTCGCCTATTTCTAGTCATTTATAACTCGTATCAACGTGATTCTGATACGAGTTATAAATGACTCAAAATCAGCTTTGTTTCCCACTATCCTTTACTTCTTACATTCTTGATTTTTATTTTTCGTACTGATATAGTATAATTACTTTACATAAAGGAGAAATAATATGAACGCAGGACAAGAAAAATTTTTTAATTTTATTATAGGAAGAGTTGAGAAAGAAAATCAGGAAAAAGCAAAGGCATTACTTATTGAAAGCTTTTCAAGACAAGATAATGGTACTTTTAACAAGGAATATATCATAGATTTCATACCTCGTATGTTAGAATTAATCAAACCAGAGCTTATCGAAGAAGTTAAAAATATAATGATGAATTATCAAGCATAGATTACCCAGAGCATTTCATTCTTCTATTTTCCTCTCATTTAGACAAATTCTTATTTTTCTACATAAAATTTATATTACTGTTAATAATATCTATGTAGCCAACATGTATAATCATGTGACCTTATCCTCCAATACATTCCGCTAAACTAATTAACGCCTATCGTTAATACACATTTTTTATCTAATAGCTCCTGATTAAAGGAGCTATTTTAATATCCAAATTTTATGCTGATTATTCATGAATATTTCTTTTAGTTTTTTCACATATTAAAATTATTAATATTATAAAGGAGGTCCATTATGGCACATTTAACTGCAAAAGAACTATCTGCAATTAATGAGCTACTCGCAGGAGAATCTCATTTAGTAAAAAAATTTCAATTATTAGCAGATTCTACAACTAATGCTGAGCTTAAAGCAACATTCACAGATATTTCTAATAAACATCAACAACATTTCAACTCTGTCTATGAATACTTAAAATAAAGGAGACATTTATGAATAACTACGGAGATAAAGAACTTCTAACAGATGCATTAGATGCACAAAAAACAGAAACAAATCATTACAATACTTTTGCTAATGAGTGTGCAAATCCAGAACTTAGAAATACCTTTTTGAATATCCTTAAAGAAGAACATGATATTCAATTTGACGTATTCAATATCATGCATGATTCTGGTTTTTATCCAACACCATCAGCTGAACAATCAAAAATTGATGAAGCAAAACAAACACATGCTTGCGAATATAAATAAACAAAATTAGTATTAAACAAGAACTATCTATCATAAATTTTTATAACTAATCAGTAGTTTATATTCCATATAAATTACTGATCAGTTTACATAGACTATCAATCAATAATATCCATAAATAAAGCATTTCTAAAAATATATAAAAACTATAGGCTCATCACCAAAATGTGTGCTTGACAGCCTCTAGGCTGCCAAAAGCTCACTATTACATTCCAAATAAATACGATACTCATAAATCTGTCTGTTTCTCAAGAAATAGCTTCTGCGCTGGAGGGCTTTAATCTTATTATTTCTTCCTTCTACAGAAGCATTAGTAAAGCGACAGAGATGATAATTAGCAATTTCGACTTTCCAGTTTTTGAAAGGCTTTAAAGCCTGTATAATTTCTGGAATATTTAATTGTTCACCAAACTCTATCCACTTTTCTAGTAAGTTAAGCCCATTTCTTTGGTTACTATAATCATACCACTCTATCAACTTTTCTTTAAACCAATAAGCTTGTGCTAGCTCAGTTGAGCACTTTAATAGCGTTTCAAGTAATAGTCGTTCCTTCTCATTAAGTGAATCATTGCGTCTTTCTAAGAGGTTCTTATTTTTCTTAAGTTCCTTAGCTTGGCGAATAGGCAATGTTTTACTGATGCGTTTACGAATAGCATGCAGTGCATCTGTTATATAGCGATTCACATGAAAACGGTCTGCAATACGTATTGCATTAGGAAAGACTTCTTTAGCAAAGTTATGATAACTCTTGGCTAAATCCATAACCACTGCAAACGGAGATAATGAATGTACAAGTTGTGTAAGATTTTCATTTCTTAGAAACTCTTCACACTTACGTCCTTTTACAACACTTAAAAGAGATCCATTTCTTAAATCATGTATACCAGTGTTGTAGGTATGTCCTTTTCTAATAGCAAAATCATCAATACCTATAACAAGTTTTTGACAATTTTGTGCCTGGGCATGAGCTTGTTCTTGTAAAAGTGGAATTAAGCTAAATAATGCTTGTTTTATAAAGCGTTCACCTGAAGTATAAGGTAGGTTGAGTAAAGTAATAGAGTGTTTTACAGTGCCCCCACTAAGTGATTTTGCTAGTTTTTCTTTAAAAGCATTGGTATACCTAGACTTAGGTTCTACAAAACTGTATGACCAAGTAAAGTTTAGACCACAACACTTACAAGATAGTCTAATGGTAGGTAGTATGAGTAACGTATGATTTTCCCAAATATCAAGATGTCTTACATGTCTAGATTTAGAAGTGCCTCGTCTGATTGTGTGAACACTGCCACAACTTGGGCAAGGTTGGTGTGAATCTATGGGTTCTAAGGTAACATACACAGTATGGTCAATCGGTTCTGAAATATTTTTAACAGTAACCCCTTGAAGATTAAGTAGTGTATTGATATCATGTAAGTGCATCTGAAGTCCTCCAATCTCAAGTTTGTTTGCACTTACAAGATTAAAGGATAACAGGTGCATTTTTTATCTGTAAAATTTGGTATTTATTTTGTCAAGCACAGTTCATGGTGATGAGCCTCTTTTATATTATAATGTTTTTATATTGCATACATCTTTAGTTTACATGAATCACCTTATAAATACAAATAAGAAAAAAACAAAATGAGTGAGCCTAGTTTTATGCTTGACTCACTCATTTTACTTTATCTTCTTCATATTCTTTTTGAATCATATCTTTTGCAATACTATAGAACTTCTCCACTAACTCTTCTTCATTTCTCCTATGAAATTCACATAGCCGCCTGAATTCTTCTTCCAT
>JAHLFQ010000135.1 GCA_018883705.1 Candidatus Cellulosilyticum pullistercoris | reverse complement strand
AAACTAGACGTAATATTATGGTGATGAGTGTAGGGATTGTAATGGGTACACTCATTATTTTTTCCATCATTACAGAGTATGTATATCGTGAAACATTATTTGAAGCAGTGGACCAGAAGTTATTAACCCATAAGAATATGATTTTAACAGATGCACATATCAATTATGATGGAGATACTGTAAAAGAGGTGGTTTTACCTTCGCCTCTTATTAAGGAGCTGATCAGTTATGTATGGCAGAAAGATACTTTAGTAAAGGGGAGTCCACATACTTATAAAGGAAGTCATACGTATCCTCAATTTCCAGACAAAATATCCGATGAAATCTATAGCATAGTAGATGGTACCTATCATTATAGAGGTGTACAGTTTATGTATGAAGGATGCAGGGTGCAGCTTCTTTTAAGTATAGATGATGAAATGAATTCTTTGGATAATTTAAGGAGAGCTTTATTAACAGCATTTTTTGTTTTGTTAATTGTAGCCCTTTTATTAGCTTTTTATCTGGCAAAATTAGCATTAAAGCCACTTCATAAAACTTACAATAAACAGGTGAGTTTTATTCAAGATGCTTCTCATGAGATGAGAACGCCACTAGCAGTTATCAGAGGTAAGATGGAGTTAATGGCTAAAAATAGTGGAGATCCTATTTATAAACACTTTGATGAATTATCACATATTATGAGTGAGATTAGTGGTCTAGAAAAAATGAATAAAGATTTACTACTGATGTCTAAAGAAGATATGAAAGGAATATTAGAGGTTAAAACAGTTCAGATAACCCCTTTTTTTGAGGAAGTAGTAGAAATTTATAAAGAACTTGCCAATCTTCATGACATTTATTTTGATTATCACCCATTAGTAGAGGACTATACTGTAGAGTGGGATGAAACAAAAGTCAAAAGATGTATCAATATTTTACTAGAAAATGCCATTAAGTATTCTAGTCGTGAAGATAGGATTACATTAGATGTGGAAAAACAGGATAAATGCATTCGTGTTAAAGTATCAGATACAGGACAAGGTATAAAAAAAGAGGAACTTACCCATATTTTTGATCGGTTTTATAGAAGTAGTGAAGTAAGAGCTTCTGGGATTGAAGGTAGTGGCATTGGCCTAAGTCTTTTACAATCTCTTGCTTATACCATGGGTATTAAGATTAAAGTACATTCCATTTATAATGAAGGGAGTACTTTTATATTAGAGATTCCTATCAAAATGGTAAAATAGCAGAAAACATAAGGAAACAATAAAAGTGCCAAGTAGCATAGAGTAAGTAACTACTTGGTATTTTTTATGACAAAATTTTTAAAATGACTATATAATAAAGTATAGTGATTCAAATAAAACATAAACAGGAGGAATAATGAAACGATATAAAATCATAGGTTTTATTTTGTGGATCATTTTAGTCATACCATCTATAAGTCATGCTAAGTCTCTTAAGCCCGTAGCAAATTTTAATTTTGTAAAAACATCCTATCAGTTAAATGAGCCTATTGAAGTAATGGATGAGAGTTATGGACTAGATGAAAAGAAGATTGTAAAGCGAGAATGGATGTGCATGGTTAATGGCAAAAAGAAAACAAGTACAAATATAAAAAGCTTACTAAGCAATGTTAAAGTGGGAGAAATAGAAGTTTTTTTACGTGTAAAGGATAGTGCTGGCATATGGAGTGATTGGATGAGTAGAAAAGTGAAGATAATAGCCAATCAGCCACTTAAGATTACAAGTTTTAAATCTAAGCAAACGACCTATGGGATAGGAGAAAAGTTACAGATTCATTATACCTATGAGAATCCTAATAACATTGATATTAAAAGTCAGAGGTGGCGTTATAGGAATATAACCACTAATGGAAGTACGGTATCAGGAAAACCTAAGTACTTTAAGAAAGCCGGTGTTTATGAGATTACCCTAGAACTTCAAGATGAGTGGGGGAATTGGTCTAATAAAGTGGTTTGTAAGGTGACTGTATCTAATAAAGTAATTGAAAGAAATGGCTACTATTTATTTAATAAAGGAAAGCAAGGAGATTTAATTGATGGATATATTGATACAGACTATAATCATTTCAGAGAAGGAAATAATATAGAGGTAATCGATACGTATGGTACGCTTTTAATGAGTAACTCACCAGAAAGTATTTACAGTAGCGGTATTTTATACAAAGAGACAACTACAGGAGTGGGGCGATTACTTGTACATCATCAAAATAGAACTGACTATTCTAAGAAACTTTTAGTCCTTGTATCGACGCCAAATAGTCAGGCTGTAACGCTAAAAATTAGCAATAAAGCCATAGAAGGCCCTAACAAACATGTTTTAAAAACAGGTCAAAACGCAGTTTTAAATTATTTAAAAGGCAGTAAAGCACAAAATTATACAGTCAATCCAGGGCAAGTACTTTGTATCTATGATAGTTCTACAGTAGCAGCTTGGAAAACGAACGAGATAGTATCTGGAACACTAGATTTTGAAAGTAGTGGAGAAGTTACGTGGCAGGTAGTAGTTATGGATGAAAAGTCTAGTTTGAGCCATTTGGATCAGTTAAGTGTATTAGGCAGAGATGTACATAATAGAGGTACTTTTAACGTTATTGAAAGGCAATATATTTTAGATTTAAAAAATATTAGTGAGCCTGTAAAATTAGTACTTGGTGGAGAGCAAGAAGAATGGTTAGAAGGGCTAGATGCTTTAACGGGCGAGACTATATGGAATAAAGGAAACTATGGCTTGCCTATAAGAATCACCATAAAAAATAATGAAGATATGGGGGTTATTGTTAATGCCCGAGGTGGTAGTTATTTAGGTGCTGTAAGATGGAATAAGAATAAAATTTTTGAAATACCCAATGAAGAGATTCTAACGACTCAAAAGGTTGCAGCATTAGTGGGGCAAATTAAGTCACAAGCTACCAATGAGATTGTTTATATGCTACCTAATGGGTCTTCGGCCCCTATATTATTTGGATTTATCCCTAAAGCAGTATGGAAGTAGAAGGAGCAGATGATAAATGTATTTTATTAGACCTCAACTAAATGATTATAATAAGGTTTAGGGATATAGCTATTATGAAGTGTAGGAATATAACTTAAGAAAAAATAGTTACAACTGAAAAATGGCTAAAGTAAATGAAAGGAGAAATACATGAAGCACATAATACCTACATTAAAAGATTATTATAAGGTGATTGAGAATTTACCATGTAAGAACAGATATACAAAAGAAGAGTTACTCATACCAGAGCTTCTTGTTAAGGAAGAAAAACAAATTTCTATTTATTATGCAGCTCATAATGAATACTTTAATCCAAAAGCAAAAATATTTATTGTAGGCATTACGCCGGGCTTTGCTCAGATGGAGGCATCTATTATAGTAGCAAGACGCTGTATAGAAGAGCAGATACCTTTAGAGCAGATTCCTTATATTTGTAAGAAAGAGGCAAGATTTGCAGGGCAACTAAGAAAAAATATTATTACTATGTTAGATGAACTTGAGCTTGGAACGCATCTTGGATTAGAAAGTACAGAGTTACTTTTTGGTAAAGCAGATGAAATGCTCCATACAACTTCTATGTTACCTTTTGCCACCTTCGTAAAAGGTAAGAACTACACAGGGCATTCACCAGAATTAATGAAAAGTAATTTATTGCGTACAGAAGTAGAAGCACATTTTTATCCTCAAGTAGAAGCCTTAAAAGAGGCATTTATCATTCCATTAGGCAAATGTGTGGAAGAAGTTATAAGTATACTTATAGAGAAGGGAATAATAGAGGAAAGGCAGTGCTTAATGGGATTTCCACATCCTTCAGGGGCAAATGTGAACAGGAAAAAACAATTTGAATTAGAAAAAGAACAAATGATGAATAAAATTAGGAAATTCTATTCATCATATAAAATGTACTAAAGGTTTTATGAAAACAATCCAATTACTTATTAGAGAGAAAGTCCTGTATAAGTAGGCTGAAAAGTGTGCTTATACAGGATTTTACCTGTTTAGATAGCGAGTAAAGCCAATCTAGATACTAAAAGAGCCACTAATTTACTTAAATTAGTGGCTCTTTTAGTATTTAATTATTAGATGAAATGGCACGTTCAATTTCTTCAAAAACATGGTGCACATGTTCTAGCTTTGTAGCACGATAAGCATTACTACCACAGAAGAGTAAGGCATTATTCACATCACCTTCTGCTGCTGAAATGAGCGCTTTAGAGATGCAGTAAGGAATAGTTGTTACACCACATTTTTCAATACAGTGATAATAACAGGCTTTGTTACCTGGTACATTAGTGATAAAAGGATTTAAAATAGCTCGACCAGGCATGCCTACAGGGCTTTTTATGATACCAATTTGATCGGCATTTGCTTTAATATAAGCTTCTTTATAAGGATCAGGTGCATCACATTCAAAAGTAGTGACGAATCGGGTTGCCATTTGAACCCCATCAGCGCCTTCCTTAAGGGCAGCTTTTACTTCTTCACCTGAGTAAAATCCACCGGCAACCACTACAGGAATGGTTTTATTGTATTTCACTTCATATTCTGCAACTACTTTTTTGACATCTTTCATAATGTCGATCACATTAGGATTTTTATTAATTTCATCAACAGAAAAGCCAAGATGACCGCCAGCTAAAGGACCTTCTACTACAATCATATCAGGAGCTACTTGATTTTTTCTATCCCAGAGTTTACAAATCACGCTTGCTGCTTTACCAGAAGAAACGATAGGTGCAATCTTAGTGTTACTACCTTTTGTATAAAGTGGTAGATTAACAGGAAGTCCAGCCCCAGAGATAATAAGGTCAGCCCCAGCGTCTACAGCTTTTTTAACCATTTCAGCATAATGACTAAGGGCTACCATAATATTAACTCCAATGATTCCTTGAGGAGCTATAGCTTTAGCTTTTTTTATTTCTTCTTTTAAAGCTCTTAGATTAGCGCCTAGTGTATTAGTTAAAAAATCTGTTTCTTTATAGCCTATTTGAGCTGAGGAAATAATACCGATACCACCTGCTTTTGCCACATGACCAGCAAGATTGTGAAGCGAGATACCTACACCCATACCACCTTGGATAATTGGGAATTTAGGAAGTAGGCCACCGATATTTAATGAATGTGTCATGAATTCACCCCATTTATAAAAAATTAATAAAAATAGTTTGATATTCAAAGTAAAAGTTTGTTAATCAAAGTATAGTAATGTATACTTAAATTGTCAACTCTTAAAAATGTAATTTTTTTGAAAAAAATAAACTTGACAATATAAAAATCTAATCATATACTTTGAATATAAAATAGTTTGAGTTTCAAAGTATGTTTGATGGTTAGTTAATAGGAGGAAAAAGGTTGCGAAATGCAGAGCAAATAATAAATGATTTACTAGTTGATTCTTTTAATAAGATTACAGCCATTGAAAAAGATGCTTTAAAGAAAGGCCCTTTAAATGATCTTACTATTAATGAGCTCCATGCTATAGAGGCGATAGGAACTGAAGCTAAGACAATGACAGAAATTGCCAAGAAGCTCAATGTAACAGTAGGTACATTAACGACTATGATTAATCATTTAGTAAAGAAAGAATATGTACAAAGAACCAGTACTGAAGAAGATAGGCGTATCGTTAAAATTATCCTAACTAAGAAAGGAAGATTTGCTTATCGATTACATGACCGTTTTCATCATGTAATGATTAAAAACATGCTTCAAGCTATTGATGAAAGTCAATATGAGGTACTGATTCAAGCACTTAGCGCATTAGACCGTTTCGTTAAAGAAACCTATGACAACATTTAACAAAGAAATAGAGGTGAAAGGATGGGCGTTAAGATTGCAGGCTTAGGAAAAGCTGTACCCCAAATGGTGCTAAGTAATGAGAAACTTAGCGAAAGAGTGGATACAAGTGATGAATGGATTAGATCCAGGACAGGCATTGAAAATAGATGCATTGCAGTAACAGAAACAACAGAGCAGTTAGCAACTTCAGCAGCTTTAGAGGCCATTTCGGCAGCAGGCATAGAGGCACATAACATCGAACTTGTGATTGTGGCAACTGTTTCACCAGATACCACTATGCCAAGTACGGCTTGTCTGGTTGCAAGAAATATAGGTGCAGATAGGGCAACTTGTTTTGATATCACAGCCGCATGTAGTGGATTTGTATTTGCTTCTGAGGTTGCCATCAGTATGATGAATCAGGGTGGTTATCAAAATGCTCTGGTTATTGGTGCTGAAGTATTAAGTAAGATGTTAGATTGGGAAGACCGAGGTACTTGCGTACTCTTTGCAGATGGGGCTGGTGCAGTACTTTATACAAAGAGTGAAGAAAATCAGATTTTAGCTATAGAAACAGGTTCAAATCCTAAAGGCGCAGATCAGATTACTTTGCCAGCAGGAGTAGGCAATCATACCTTTTATCAGGTAGAAGAAAGAAAGCAAACGATACAAATGTCTGGAAGAGATGTTTATGTATTTGCTACTACTAAAGTACCTGAAAGTATTCGTAAGGTACTAGAAAAAGCTCAGCTTACCCCAGAAGAGATCGCAGTATATATCTTACATCAAGCCAATAGTCGTATTATGGATAATGTGGCACAGAAGTTAGGTGTACCTAAAGAGCATTTCTTTAAAAATTTATCACACTATGGTAATACATCAGCAGCAAGTATTCCTATGGCACTTTATGATGCCAAAGCACTTTTAAAATCAGGAGATAAAATCATTCTTTCTGGTTTTGGAGCAGGCCTTACTTGGGGCACGATGCTTCTAGAGTGGTAAAAAAATAGCAGTATCCACAAGGCAAAGCCTTTTTAGGATAAATAAATTAAAAATACAAATAAAATTTTAGGAGGACATGAACATGTTAGAAAAATTACAAGAAATTATTGCAGACAAATTAGGAATTGAGGCTAGTGAAATCAAACCAGAATCAAAATTTAGTGAAGATTTAGGTGCTGATTCATTAGATTTATTTGAAGTTGTTATGGGGCTTGAAGAAGCTTTTGATATTTCTATTGATAATGAAGATTTAGATCAAATCAAAACAGTTCAAGATGCAATGGATTACATCGCTAAAAAACAAGCATAAAAAGGGGGAAGGGCAGTAATGGATACAATTTGCAAATTACTGAACATAGAATACCCAATTTTGCAAGGGGGAATGGCTTGGGTTGCTACTCATAGTATTGCAGCTGCAGTGTCTGAAGCAGGTGGGCTAGGGATTATTGCAGCTGGTCATGCCCCTAGTGAGTGGGTGAGAGAAGAAATAAGAGCATGTAAAAAGCTAACAAATAAGCCTTTCGGTGTAAATGTTATGCTTCTTAGCCCTTATGTAGATCAAGTAATGGAAGTGATTATTGAGGAAGGCGTTAAAGTTGTTACGACAGGCGCAGGTAATCCAGGTAAATATATGGAAGCTTTAAAAGCTGCTGATATAAAGGTTATTCCCGTAGTTCCTTCTGTAGCACTTGCAAAACGTATGGAAAAAAGTGGTGCAGATGCAGTCATCGCTGAAGGATGTGAATCAGGAGGACATATTGGTGAGTTAACTACTATGGCGCTTGTACCACAAGTTGTAGATGCTGTGAACATTCCTGTTATAGCTGCAGGTGGTATAGCAGATGGAAGAGGAATGGCAGCTGCATTTATGTTAGGTGCAAGTGGGGTACAAATTGGGACAAGATTTTTAGTAGCTAAGGAATGTGCTATTCCAGATACCTATAAACAGCGTGTTATTAAAGCAAGTGATATAGATGCTGTGGTTACAGGTCGTTCTACAGGACATCCAGTAAGAAGTCTTCGTAATCAACTAACAAGAGCCTTTGCTAAATTAGAAAAAGAAGGTGCAGATGAAAAGGCACTTGATGCACTTGGTGTAGGCGCACTTAGAAAAGCAGCTGTTGAAGGTGATGTTAATAACGGGTCTGTACTAGCAGGACAAATCGCAGGGATGATTACAAAAGAACAGACAACAAAAGAAATTATCGATGACCTAATGACAGGTGTTAAAGAATGCTTAGGACTTAAGATAGAAGGTATTAATTAAATGTAAAGTATTTTAATAAAGCTTATAAATAGACTAAATTAGAGCTTAGTAAAAGGATTTAGGAGGTAGGAAAAGTGAAGGTAGCATTATTATTTCCCGGACAAGGCGCTCAGTACGTCGGAATGGGCAAGGAATTATACAATTATTATACAAATACAAAAGAAATATTCGATAAAGCAGCCAACCTATTAGATTGGGATGTTAAAGAGGTATGCTTTGAAGATCAAAATGCAATTATTAATCAAACACGTTATACCCAAGCTGCCCTATTTACTACCAACTATGGTATTTATGAAGCTTTAAAAGCAGAGGGAATAAGACCTGATGCAGTACTTGGTTTTAGCCTTGGAGAATATGATGCCATTGCAGCAAGTGGTGTACTTGGTTTTGAAGAAACTTTAAAATTAGTCGATCAGCGTGCAAGCTTCATGGAAGAATGTGCAAATGAGTATCCCGGAGGCATGTCTGCCGTTATTGGAATGAATACTGATAAGATTTATGAAATCTGTCAGCAAGTGAGTGAAAGTTTGGGCTCATCAGTTACTGTTGCTAATGATAATTGTGAAGGGCAAGTAACGATTGCGGGAACTAAAGAAGCATTAGAAAGTGCAAGTAAGGCGCTTAAAGAAGCAGGGGCAAGAAGAGTCCTTCCTCTTAAAGTCAGTGGGGCTTTTCATAGTCCACTTATGGAGGCTGCATCTAAAAGACTAGAAGAAACCATACAAAATCTTAATTTTAAAGCACCACAAATTCCAATTGTGAGTAATGTAACGGCACAGTTTATGACAGAAGAGGAAGTAAAAAATAATATTCCACTTCAAGTGATTAAAGGGGTTCGTTTTAGAGAAAGCGTACTTTATTTATTAGAGCAAGGTTTTGATACATTTATTGAAGTAGGTCCTAAATGTACACTAAGTAATTTAGTAAAGAAAATATCAAGTGATGTAGTTGTTTACAACGTTGAAAATATAGAAACGTTAAAAATGACAATCGAGAAAGTAGGTGGGATGCGTGCTTAAAGGAAAAGTTGCACTCATTACGGGAAGTGTAAGAGGAATAGGAAAAGCAATTAGCTTATGTTTTGCAAAAGCAGGTGCAGATATTGTGATTAATTATACAAGTGATAGTAGTGAAGTAGAAGCTAAAAAACTTGTAGAAGAACTTGAGCAAATGGGTGTAAAAGTTTTAGCGATTAAAGCAGATGTTTCCAAAAGTGAAGAAGCAAAAGCCCTTATCACAGAGGCTATAAAAAGCTTTGGAAAGTTAGATATTTTAGTAAATAATGCAGGGATTACGAAAGATATGTTACTTCTTCGTATGACAGAACAAGAATTTGATAAGGTGATAGAAGTTAACTTAAAGGGCATCTTCAATTGTACTAAAGAAGCATCTAGAGCAATGATGAAAACAGGTGGTAGCATTATCAATATGACATCTGTTGTTGGGTTAAGTGGTAATGCAGGACAAAGTAATTATGCAGCTTCAAAGGCAGGTGTCATTGGTTTTACAAAATCTGTAGCTAAAGAATTTGCAGGTAAGAAACTTAGAGTCAATGCCATTGCACCAGGATTTATTAACACAGATATGACAAATGTTCTAACAGATAAAGTCAAAGAAGATATTATGAGAAATATTCCAATGAAGAGATTTGGATCAAGTGATGAAGTAGCCAAGGTTGCACTCTTTTTAGCAAGTGACTTATCAAGCTATGTGACAGGTGAAGTCATAAGGGTTGATGGCGGTATGGCTATGTAATAATGATAAGGAGAAATGAAGATGAATAATAGAGTTGTTATTACAGGAATGGGTGTTGTTTCACCAATAGGAAATACAGTTGAAAGTTACTGGAACGGCCTAAAAGAGGGTGTTTGTGGTATTAAAACTTTACCAGAGGAACTTCAGCTTGAAGGCATTAAGGTACGTGTTGCAGGAACAGTTACAGACTTTAGTCCTGAGCCTTATTTAGATAAAAGAGAAGCAAAAAGGGTTGCGCGTTTTTCTCAATTTGCAATTTATGCTAGCAAGAAAGCAATAGAAATGGCTCAGCTTGATATGGAAAAAGAGGATGCTAATAAAGTCGGTGTGATTATTGGAAGTGGCATTGGAGCGCTAGATGTTATTGAAGAAGAAACACGTAAGCTTCATGAAAAAGGTGCAAAAAGAGTCTCTCCATTATTTGTACCTATGGCAATCGCAAATATGGCAGCTGGTAATGTTTCCATGCATATTGGTGCAAAAGGCATATGTAGTACGGTAGTAACAGCTTGTGCATCAGGAACTCATTCAATTGGAGAGGCTTTTAGAACGCTTAAACTTGGCGTAAATGATGTGATCTTAGCAGGAGGTGCAGAAGCTTGTATTTGTCCACTTGGTATAGCTGGATTTAATTCATTGACAGCTTTAAGCACAACTGAAGATCCTAAAAAAGCATCTATTCCATTTGATAAAAATAGAAACGGTTTTGTCTTAGGAGAAGGCGCAGGGATATTAGTCATGGAAACTTTAGAACATGCTAAGAAGAGAGGCGCAAAAATTTTAGCTGAAGTTGTAGGCTATGGTGCTACGGGTGATGCTTATCACATTACAAAACCAGCAGAAGGCGGTGAAGGAGCTGCACGTGCTATGCAAATGGCACTTGAAGAAGCAGGCATTTCACCAGAAGAGATTGATTATATTAATGCACATGGAACAAGCACAGAAATTAATGATGCTTCAGAAACTATGGCGATTCAAACTGTTTTTGGTAAAGATACAAAGGTTGCTATTAGTTCAACTAAATCAATGACAGGCCATCTCTTAGGTGCAGCAGGTGGTATTGAAGCCATTGCTATTGCTAAAGCAGTAGAAGAAGACTTTATTCCACCAACTATTGGATATGAAACACCTGATGAAGCATGCCCACTTGATTATGTGCCTAATGTGGGAAGAAGTCAAAAAGTACGTTATGCTTTAAGTAATTCCTTAGGTTTTGGTGGACATAATGCAACCATCATTATGAAGAAATGGGAGGAAGCATAAATGGAGATAGAAATCGTTAAAGAGCTGATAGCCTCTTTTAAAGAAGCAGAATTAACAAGTCTTTCACTAAAGTGCGAGGACTTTGAATTAAATCTAGGTAAAGAAGTGAATGTAGTAAATGTTGCAGGTAATTATGGGGGAGTGAGTATGCCACTTCAAGTACCTCAAGCTACAGTAGCTCAGGCAGAAAGTGAGATAAGTTCTTCTGAGTCAGAGCTATCAGCTAATAAGAAATATATAAAATCTCCTATTGTAGGAACATTTTATGCGGCAAGTAGTCCTAATGGAAAACCTTTTGTAGAAGTAGGTAGTCGTGTGAAAAAAGGAGATGTCGTTTGTGTAGTGGAAGCAATGAAGCTCATGAATGAAGTGGAAGCAGAAGAAGATGGAGAAATTCTCGAGATTTTAGTTACTAATGAGGAAATGGTTGAGTATGGTCAGCCTCTCTTTGTAATAGGATAGGGTGTTTTTAGCGAGTTGAGGCGGAGACGTATCCACCTTTAGGAAGTTAAGGAGGAAAATATGTTAGATACAAAACAGATTATGGAAATTATTCCACATAGATATCCTTTTTTGCTTGTTGATAAAGCAGAGATTATTGAGGAAGGAAAAGAAGCCATTGGCTATAAGAATGTGACTATCAATGAACCTTTCTTCCAAGGACATTTCCCACAAGAACCTGTTATGCCAGGAGTACTTATTGTGGAGGCTTTAGCTCAAGTTGGAGCGATTGCACTTTTATCTCAAGAAGCTTTTAAGGGAAAGATTGCTTATTTCGGAGGTATTAAAGAAGCAAAATTTAGGGGGAAAGTTGTTCCAGGTGATAGACTTAAGCTCTCTTGCGAAATTATTAAACAAAAAGGACCTATGGGAATTGGCAAAGCCGTAGCCTATGTAGAAGAAAAAAAGGTATGTGAAGCTGAACTTATTTTTGCTATAGGTAAGTAGGAGGTGACAGAGGATGATCGAAAAGGTACTTGTAGCTAATCGTGGGGAAATAGCCGTACGTATTATTAGAGCCTGTAGGGAAATGGGCATTGAAACGGTAGCTGTTTATTCAACAGCAGATGAAGAGGCACTTCATGTAGAGCTAGCAGATGAGGCCGTATGTATTGGAAGTCCTCTTCCTAAAAATAGTTACCTCAACATAGAAAATATTATTAGTGCAGCAGTTCTTACTGGATGTGATGCACTTCATCCTGGTTTTGGTTTCTTATCAGAAAATGCTAAGTTTGCAGATATATGTACTAGTTGTGGAATTAAGTTTATAGGACCTGATGCAGATATGATTGCTATGATGGGAGATAAAGCCAAGGCAAGAGAGATGATGATTGCAGCAGGTGTGCCAGTTGTACCTGGTTCTGAAGGTAAGATAGAGGATGTAGAAGAGGCAATTTTATTAGCAGAAGAAATGGGATATCCTGTTATTTTAAAAGCTTCAGCAGGTGGCGGCGGTAGAGGGATGCGTATTGTAAGAAAAGCTTCAGATCTTAAGGAAGCCTTTGAAGCAGCCAGCAGTGAAGCATTAAGTGCTTTTGGTGATGGAAGTATGTATCTAGAGAAATATATAGAGAATCCAAGACATATTGAATTTCAAATCTTAGGAGATGAATTTGGAAATGTCATTCATCTTGGAGAAAGAGATTGTTCTCTTCAACGTAGACATCAAAAAGTGATGGAAGAAGCACCTTCTCCTTTTCTGAGTAACGCATTAAGGGAAGAAATGGGCAAGGTAGCTGTAAAAGCAGCAAAAGCAGTAGGGTATCAAAATGCAGGAACAATTGAATTTATTGTAGACCGTGATGGGACGTTTTACTTCATTGAAATGAATACTAGAATTCAAGTGGAGCACCCTATTACAGAAATGATAACAGGTATTGACCTAATCAAAGAACAAATTCGAATTGCAAGTGGTGAGCCGCTTAGCTTAACTCAAGAGCAGGTAAAAATTAAAGGTCATTCTATTGAATGCCGAATTAATGCAGAAAATCCAGAACTAGATTTTAGGCCTTCTACAGGAAGCATTAATGAACTTTATTTACCTGGTGGTAGAGGCGTTCGTGTGGATTCTGCACTTTATGAAGGTTATAGGGTGCCACCACAATATGATTCTATGTTAGCTAAAGTCATTGCTTATGGTGAGACAAGAGAAGAAGCCATTTCTGTTATGAAAAGAGCACTAGGAGAAGTAAGTATTGAAGGAATAGAAACCAATATTTATTTTGAATACCAACTCTTAAATCATCCAGCTTTTATAGAAGGCAAGTTTGATACTAGTTTTATTGAAACCAACCTAGAAAATATTTTGGGAGGGGATGTAGATGAAGCTTAAGGGATTATTAAAGAAGAAATATGCCACAACGAGCAAAGAAAATAAAAAGACAGAAGTACCTGAAGGTATCTATGTACAATGTCCTAAGTGTAAGAAGAGTATTTATCGTCCAGAGTTAAGAGCTAACTATGGTGTTTGTATACATTGCGGGTATCATTATCCGCTATCTGCAAGAGCAAGAATAAGCTTAGTTGTGGATAAAAATAGCTTTGAAGAATTAGATGAGAACTTAGAAAGTGCCAATCCTTTAGAGTTTGATGGCTATGAGGAAAAGCTTATAAAGTATCAAGAAAAAACAGAGCAAAAAGAAGCAGTTGTTACAGGAAAAGCCAAAATTGAAGGTCAAGAAGTGATTATTGCAATTATGGATTCTAGTTTTATGATGGGAAGTATGGGCTCTGTCGTAGGGGAAAAGGTAACAAGAGCTACTGAGTTAGCTACGGCAAGTAAGCTTCCACTTATTATTTTTACCGCATCAGGTGGTGCAAGGATGCAAGAAGGTATTTTTTCATTAATGCAAATGGCAAAAACAAGTGCAGCCCTTGCAAGGCATGATGCAAATGGACTTTTATATATTAGTGTATTAACAGACCCGACAACAGGTGGTGTAACAGCTAGCTTCGCAACGCTTGGAGATATTATTTTAGCAGAGCCAGGTGCACTAGTAGGTTTTGCTGGTCCAAGAGTGATTGAGCAAACCATTAGAGAAAAACTGCCAGAAGGTTTTCAACGTGCTGAATTTTTATTAGAAACAGGTCAAATTGATGCCATTGTTGAACGAAAAGAGTTAAGAAAAACACTCGGACAGCTTTTAATGTTTCACCAAAAGGAGGCAAAGTAAATGGAGGGATTAAAAGGCAGATTAGATGCCATTTACGAAGCTATCACTAGGCTTAAGAAGTTAGATCAAACATCAGACATTATAGAAGAAATAGAAAGACTTGAAAAAGTTGCTGAGAAATTAGAAGTAGATGTTGGTAATACCTTAGAACCTTGGGACAAAGTACTTTTAGCTAGAAAGATAGAAAGACCTAGAGGCAGATTTTATATTGAGGCTTTATGTGAGCACTTTATGGAATTACATGGAGATAGAGCTTTTGGAGATGATCCAGCCATAGTAGGTGGAATTGGTGTCATAGAAGGTAGAGCCGTAACTATTATTGTGCAAAGTAAAGGAAATACGGCTAAAGAGAATGTGGCAAGTAACTTTGGTATGTCTCATCCAGAAGGGTATCATAAGGCACTTAGGCTCATGAAACAAGCAGAGAAGTTTAATAGACCTATTATTTGTTTGATAGATACACCAGGAGCTTATTGTGGTATTGGTGCTGAGGAGAGAGGACAAGGAGAAGCTATTGCAAGAAATCTTTTCGAAATGTCACAGATTAAAGTACCTATTATTTCTGGTGTAATTGGAGAAGGCGGAAGCGGTGGCGCTTTAGCACTTGGTGTAGCAGATAAAGTGTTTATGCAAGAAAATGCTATTTATTCAGTTTTATCTCCTGAAGGCTTTGCAAGTATTCTCTGGAAGGATGCTAGCCGTGCCAAGGAAGCTGCATGTAAGATGAAGCTGACTGCAGAAGATTTACTCGGCTATGGCATTATTGATGATATTATTTTAGAACCTTCTGGTGGTGCTCATAAGAAACCAGAAGCAGCAGCTGATGCACTTAAGCAGTATTTAGTAACACAACTTAATGAATTGGAAAAGGTGCCAAGAGAGCAGCTTATAAATAATCGCTATGAACGTTTTAGAAAGTTTGGCATTTGGAAAGAAGAATAGATAGGAATTAATAGAATTGAATCATTATTAAAATAGTAAGAAATGATGGCTAGCTAAAAAGAAAATAGATCTTTTAGTTAGCTATTATTTTTTGTTATTTTATTATTGATTAATAGAAAAAGGATGTTTAAAATAAAGATTAAATTCATGTTAGAATAAGCGTACGCAATAAGATAAAAGGAGTAGATAAAATGAAAGCATTATTTGTAGAGTATCCAAAATGTACAACCTGTAAGAAAGCGCTAAAGTATTTAAAAGATCATAATGTAGAGGTAACAGAACGTCACATTGTAGAAGAAGTACCAACAGAGGCAGAACTTAAAGAATGGATTCAAAAAAGTGGCCTTGAGATTAAAAAGTTCTTCAATACAAGTGGGCAAGTTTATAAAGAAATGGGACTTAAAGACAAAGTAAAAGATATGACAATGGAAGAGGCAATTAGCCTACTTGCAAGTAATGGGATGCTTATTAAAAGACCGATTCTTGTGTTAGAAGATCGTGTTTTAGTTGGTTTTAAAGAAGAGCAGTATGAAGCAATTGTAAAAAAATAGGATGAGTAAAAGTAATCATCTAAATAGAGTGAAAGAAAAATGGATGTAGTTTATGCTACAATGGATTTAATGATACTACAATTTATATTTTAAGGAGGGATAATATGATTCAAATTAAAGATGTAACATTAAAAGATGTAGATGCAATGATTGTGCCAGTTTTTGAGGAGCAATTAAGTGAAAGTGAAATATTGACTCAGCTTAGTAAAAGCAAAGTATTTATGGGTAGAGAAGAAGAGGTCTTTGTACTTCCAACCACTGAAGATGGCTTAAAATATACGCTTTATATGGGGGTTGGTACAAAGGAAACATTTACGACAGAAGGTTTTAGAAAATCAATTGCTAAAGCTATCAAGGAAGCAAAAAAACTTAAAGTAAATACAGTGGGTATATCTATTTGTGTCAGCGATAAGCTTTGTGTAGGAGGTAATGTAAAATCTATTACAGAAGCAGCACTATTAGCTAACTACACATTTGATAAATATCAAAACAAAGAAATAGATAAAGAAACACTAACTATTTATTTATGCGGTGTACCAGAAGCTAAGTTAAAACGTGCAAATGAAGTTTTAGAAGAGGCGAAACATATAGCTGATGGTGTTATTTTGGCAAGAGATTTAACAAACGAGCCTTCTAATGTAATTTATCCAGAGACACTTGCACAAAAAGTAGTAGAGATGGGGCAAGAAATAGGTCTTGAAGTAGAAGTTATGGATGAAAAACAAATAGCAGAACTTGGTATGAAGGCGTTCTTAGCAGTTGGTGCTAGCTCTGAAAAACAACCTAGACTTATTGTGATGCGTCACATGGGTGATTCAGAAAGTGATGAAATTTTAGGCTTAGTAGGTAAAGGTTTAACTTATGATACAGGTGGTTACTCTTTAAAACCATCAGATTCTATGAAAACTATGCACTCAGATATGGGTGGAGCAGCAGCTGTTATTGGAGCTATGTATGCTATTGCTAAAAATGAGGTAAAGAAAAATATTATAGCAGTAGTAGCAGCTTGTGAAAATGTTATTTCAGCAGGAAGTTATAAACCTGGAGATATTATTAGCTCAATGGCAGGTAAAACCATTGAGATTGGTAATACAGATGCTGAAGGACGTTTAACTTTAGCTGATGCAGTAACCTATAGCATTGAAAAGGAAAAAGTAACAAAAATAATAGATGTAGCTACCTTAACAGGTGCAGTACTTGTGGCACTAGGAACAAGTACAACAGGTGTTATTACAAATGATACAGATTTTTATGAAGAGCTTGTTAAAGTTTCTGAAAAGACAGGAGAGAAATTCTGGAGATTACCAAGTACTAAAGAATATGCAAAGCTTAATAAAAGTACAGTAGCAGATCTTAAAAATGTTGGTGGCAGAAATGCAGGAACGATTACAGCAGGTTTATTTATAGGTGAGTTTGTGCAAGATCTTCCATGGATGCACCTAGATATTGCTGGAACTTCATGGGCAGATTCAAGTGAAGGTTATTTATCAAAAGGTGGAACAGGAGTACCTGTAAGATCTCTTTATGCACTTGTAGCAGCACCATGTCCTTGTCATCATAAAGATACAAAATAAAAAGTAGATTTTGTTAAAAGGGAGTGTTATATCAAAACTAGCCTACTAGTTTTGATATAACACTCTTTTACTTTGGATTTATTCTTTAAAAATGTTTTACATAAACAGATAATAATTGTAATAAAAATGTAATGGATTATAGGAGGTGGAAGAAATAGGAAGGTGATAAATTACTATAAAAGCTTGAAATATGGAGTAAAACCTGTATAATAAATGTTACAAAGTTGTTACAAAACGTAATTGATGTGTAATAATTTTGAGAATCCAAATTGATTCGATCGACTAAAACGAAAGAGATAAGAGGAGAAAAAATTATGAAATCAAAAAAACTAATCAGTAAAGTATCAGTATTAACACTTGTAGGAGTAACTATTTTAGGCTCAAGCTCATCAGTATATGCAAAGAGCTTTACAAAAAGACCAAGCTGCAGTAGACCAAGTCAAACTGTTAAGCCAGGATCAAATTGTGGAAATACAGGATCAAATAGCGATAGTACAACTTCAAAACCAGGAACAAACTGTGGCAATGCAGGATCAGATAACGGATCAAACAGTGGAAACACAGGATCAGATAACGAATCAAACAGTGGAAACACAGGATCAAATAATGGATCAAATAACGGAAACACAGGATCAAATAATGGATCAAACAGTGGAAATACAGGATCAGATAACGGATCAAATAATGGAAGTACAGATTCAACAGTAACATCACAAACTGCTTTTGAAAATAGAGTATTAGAACTTGTCAATGAAGAGCGTGCAAAAAATGGATTAAGTGCCCTTCAAATGGATGAAAGTGTAAGAGAAGTTGCTCGTGTTAAATCATCAGATATGAGCAAAAATAACTATTTTAGTCATACAAGCCCAACTTATGGAACACCATTTGAAATGCTTAAATCATATGGTATCAGCTATAAAAGTGCAGGTGAGAATATAGCACAAGGTTATACATCTCCGGAAGCCGTTGTAAATGGTTGGATGAATAGTTCAGGTCACCGTGCAAATATTTTAAATGCAAACTATACACATATCGGTATTGGGTATGAAGCAGATGGTAACTACTGGACACAAATGTTTATTGGTAAATAATTAGATAAATAGAATAAAACAAGATTATAGGCATTAAACACATCAAAAAGAAGCATAAGATATATGAAAGTATATCTTGTGCTTCTTTTGTTTAAGTTAAAAGCTATTTTTTTCAGTACGAGTAAGAAGTAGAGCTAGAAGAAATGCGATTAAGGCGCTTGAAAGTTTAGCGACAATCATAGGAAGTAGAAAGTTAGGAGCTACATCAGCCACAAAGCCTAAGTGTGCAGCAAACATTGAAGTGGCACTTACAAAAAAGGCCGTGGATACAACTTTACCTCTTTCATTCATCTCAGGATAGATTTTAAATACAGGAAGAACGCTAATACAGGAAAAAAGTATACCACCTATACTAGGGCCATTTAATGAGAGTTTATGACCTAGGGCTTCAAAAGGCTTTTGAAGTAGGCGAAGTAGAAGTGTCATAAGTGGTAAACTTCCTAATAAGACAATACAGATGCTAGATACTGTAGCCATACAATCTAAAATATCAGGCATACCAGGTATAAGTGTAATGTCTGTTAGATACTCAAAAGCAGCTGCTGCAAGTCCGATTGTTGTGATGATTTTAATGCCTTTACCAAATAGAATAAATCCTTTTACCATAAGTCCTTGATTTAAAATAAGTCCTATCATTAATAAAATAGCAATAAATAAGGTAGGAAGGCTATTAAGTAATAAAGCCTTAATAGGTAATCCTATTAAAAGTCCACCTAAAAAAGAACCTAATGGAATAGGAATCAGTCCAATAAGGAGTCCCTTAGCAAAGTAGGGTTGATCGCTAGTAGGAAGCATAGTAAGTCCTAATGGAATGGTAAAAACAATAGTAACACCTAGCATAGTGGAAACGATAAGACCTGAAAAATTTCCGACTAAAGGATTTTCAGCAAGAGCCATAGCAAGTGGATATCCTCCCATATCAATAGCTAGAATACTAGCAAACATAGCTGGATCAGCACCTATTAAATGATACAATGGTACGATAAGTGGACTTAGTAAATTGGCGATAAGTGGAGAAATACAAATAATACCTACCATGCTTAGAGCAGTAGGACCAAGACACATAAAACCCTCTTCAAATTTTAAGCCAAGACCTAATTTGTTTCCTAAAATGAGATCAGTAGCACCCAATAAAACGCCTATTCCCATAATAAACATGATTATATAATCTAATGACATATCACAAAATTCCCCCCTAGTAGTTTTGAGTTATTGTAACAAAAAAGGACTAGAAGGGCAACTGATTTAAATAGTAAATACTATAAATGTTTTAGATAATATATTTTACTTCTTTATAAGGAAATAAATCATCCAGTATATGCGTAAAAAAAGCTTTCATTTGAGTAAGCTCATCTTTAGGATAAACATATTTGCCATAGCCAAATTGGCCGTATTTAAATTGACGGTCATCTTCATTCATAGGAAGGTTTGTATGAGGAAAGATTTCTGTAATACGACTTTTGGCACGAAGCGTATAACGATGAGAGATGACTTCAAAAATAAGTGGATGAGAGAGTTTTTTAGGAAGTTTAGACTTGAGATTTAGAAGTAAGTCATGATATTCTTCCTGCCAGTTAGGATAAATAAATACGGGTGCAATAATAAAACCTATAGGATAACCATAGCTAGAAAGTTTACTAGCAGCTTCAATACGAAGTTTACTAGAAGCAGTATGATGTTCATAGGCATTAATAATAGAATCTGTATTGAGTGAAAATCTAATTTCAGTATGATTGTGATGAGGTAAATCTAATAGCGTATCAATGTCTGTGTATTTACTGACAAACCGAAAACGTGCATATTCCTGAGAGCCAAAGTAAGTAATACATCTAGCAAGTGCATGGGTATAGGGTTCTACAGGGACAGGATCAGAGGTAGCAGCTCCTTCAAAGAGGGTGATATTAGGTAAACGTTCTCTGGTATAGTTTTGGGCCTGCTTTAAAATGTCATCTATATTCACATGAATACGTACGAAGGGTTTATCACCTAGCTGGGTATTTAAATAACAGTACTCACACTGGCCCATACAACCACTTACAAGGGGAAGTTGATAATGAGCAGAAGGTTTACAGCTTTGGAATTTTAAACTTTTCTTTATACCTACAACCAAGGTTTCCTTGCCAGAGCGATATTGCTGATATAGGTTCTCACCAGGAATATGTGTTTTAACTCTATTAGTTGCAACTTCAAAAATTTCAATTTGGGGATTTGTAGAAAATAACTGGTATAAATGCGCCCCTAAAGGATAGTTTTTAGCCTCTTTTTCAAAGATAACACGTTTGGGTTTAAACAAATGAAAAACTCCTTTCAGTAGATGAAGTGTCAAATCTATACTTAGTTTTTATGATTGGCTATTAAATATACATAGTATGATGCAAGTATAAACTAAAAGAAAGCCAAATCCTTTATTATAGTTAGGATTTGACTTTCTTTTGATGTTGTTTAGAGTTCTTCACTTAATTTTTCCCATTCTTCATAATAAGTGGCGATTTGTAAACTAAGTGTTTCTTTTTCTTCAAGTATCACTTTACTTTTTTCAAAATCGCTATAAACTTCTTCAAGACAAAGCTGCTGATCAATAGCTGATACTTTCTCCTCAGCCTCACTAATAGCATCTTCTAATTTAGTCATCTGATTTTGAATGCGTCTAACTC
Source organism: Candidatus Cellulosilyticum pullistercoris (assembly GCA_018883705.1). GTDB lineage: Bacteria > Bacillota > Clostridia > Lachnospirales > Cellulosilyticaceae > Cellulosilyticum > Cellulosilyticum pullistercoris. The sequence goes on along the minus strand of JAHLFQ010000135.1, from coordinate 925 downwards.
TTGCTTGTTCTTCTTTTTGCCTTTGACGATCTTCTTTGGCACTTGATGAAGTAGAAGAAGAGCTACTTGAAGAGGAAGAAGTAGATAAAGTGATGCCAGTAGAATAAGCGGATTGATTGGTCATTTGAGCCATACGCTTAGCTTTTTCTTCTTCAAGTTCTTTTTTCTTTTCCATATAGTAATCATAATTACCAAGATATTCGGTAGTACCATCTTGAGCCATTTCAATAATTTTACTAGCTGTTTGATTAATAAAGTAACGATCATGAGATACATAGAGAACCGTTCCTTCATAATTGATAATGGCACTTTCTAGAATTTCTTTAGAAAGAATATCTAAGTGGTTAGTAGGCTCATCCAGAATAAGGAAGTTCGCTTTAGAAAGCATGATTTTTGCAAGTGCAACACGACCTCTTTCACCACCGCTTAAGGTACTAATAGGCTTAAAGACATCTTCGCCTGTAAATAGGAAAGCAGCAAGCACATTTCTTATTTCACTTGTTTTAAGCTCAGGAAAGGCATATTCAATTTCCTCTATAATCGTACGAGTGACATCTAAAGTAGAGTGCTCTTGATCATAATAGCCGATCATGACATTGCTTCCTAATTTAAAGGTTCCGCTAGTAGGCTCCATTTGGCCTAATAGCATACGGAAGAAGGTGGTTTTTCCTACACCGTTTGGTCCAACTAAAGCCACTTTATCCCCTTTATTAATAGATAGGCACATATTTTTAAAGAGTGGTGTGTCCTCGAAGGTTTTGCTTAAATGGTCGACTAAAAGCACATCATTACCGCTTACTATACGAGGAGTTAGCGTAAGTTGCATAGGCTTATTATCAATCATAGGCATATCCATCACTTCAATCTTTTCAAGTGCTTTCTCACGACTTCTGGCACGTTTAATAGATTTTTCGCGGTTAAATTG
>JAHLFQ010000134.1 GCA_018883705.1 Candidatus Cellulosilyticum pullistercoris | reverse complement strand
AGTAGGGTACAGGAGTTGAATATTCTAGCATTAAGTACTAAAATATAGTAAGCGATATTATACGTTAAGAATATTATATAAGTAATATTCAAGAGTTATTAGGAGGATTAAAATGAAAAAGAGTGTGCTAGTGTTATTTGGAGGATGTTCATCAGAACATGATGTTTCTTTAAAATCAGCGACTACAATTCTAAATAACATAGATAGAAGTAAATATGACGTACATCCAGTGGGAATTACGAAAGAAGGAAAATGGTTACTATACACAGGTAATGATTTTAATTTGACTAATAATGGATGGGAAAAAAACGGAGTGCCAGCTGTTTTAAGTCCAGATTCAACTCAAAAAGCTTTAATCATTTGTAAATCTGGAGCACAGGAGATAATTACTATTGACATTGATGTTGTGTTCCCAGTATTACATGGTAAGAATGGAGAAGATGGTACGATTCAAGGGTTATGCCAGTTAGCGCAAATACCATTTGTAGGATGTGGTGTACTTTCATCAGCAGTATCTATGGATAAAGCGTTTACTAAGATTGCTGTAGCTACTAAAGGTGTACCACAAGCAAAATTTGTAATTGTAAAAGAGAAGGAACTTCAAAATGTTGATGAAGTGATTGCTAAAATTGAAAACACATTTGGTTATCCATACTTTATTAAACCTGCTAATGCAGGATCTTCAGTAGGTATTTCTAAAGCCAAAAATAGAGAAGAGCTTTTAACTGGTTTACAAGAAGCAATGAAGCATGATAAGAAGGTACTTGTTGAAGAAACAATTGTAGGTAGAGAAGTTGAAACTGCAGTTATGGGAAATGACGAAATTGTTGTATCAGGTGTAGGTGAAATTTTAGCGGCTGCAGAATTTTATGATTTTGATGCGAAATACAATAACAATGAATCTAAAACAGTTGTAGATGCAGATTTACCAAACGAAATTAAAGAAAAAATTAGAGGTTATGCAAAAGATGTTTTTGATGCAGTAGAGGGTAAAGGGTTATCAAGAGTAGACTTTTTTGTTAAGCCAGATGGCGGCATTATTTTTAATGAAATCAATACCCTACCAGGCTTTACATCTATCAGTATGTACCCAATGCTATTTGCGGCTACAGGCCTAAGTGTAACAGAAATAGTGACTAAGCTTATTGAATTAGCAAGCCTATAGAGTACTTAAAATAATAAGGTTATTTATGTAATAACAAGCATAAATAACCTTATGTATTAATACGGTCATTTGAATACGGACAGGAGATAAAGAATGAAAGAAGTTCAGGTGAAAGTGTTTGATAAACAAATCTATCCAACACATAGTGATGAAGCTGAAAACACATTTAGTGGGAATTTAGCGATAAAAGGTGAGGACATCTTTATTACCTATAAAGACAAATCAACAGGCGTTAATACCATTATTAAAGCATCCAAAGAAGGGATTTCAGTAACAAGAATGGGTGCTATGAATGGAAAGTTAAAGTTCGAGGTAGACAAGCCGTATAAAACCTCATATGGAACCCCTTATGGGGAAATGCCTATTGAAATACAAACAAGTAAGACAGATGTCTATTTACTTGAAAAAGGGATTAAGATCTATATAGAGTATAAAATCTTAATGAATGATGAGAAAGTTAGTGATAATCTATTTATGATAGTTGCAAACTAATAAAAATAACATAAGAAAATAGGGGGAGAACATGACAACCATAAAAAAAGCTATTATACCAGCAGCAGGATTAGGAACGCGATTTTTGCCAGCAACAAAGGCACAACCAAAAGAAATGTTACCTATAGTAGATAAACCAACGATTCAATATATTGTTGAAGAAGCGGTGGCGTCAGGAATAGAAGATATTATCATTGTTACAGGGAGAACTAAAAAGGCCATAGAAGACCATTTTGATAAATCAGTTGAGTTAGAGATGGAACTAGAGAAGAAACAAAATAAAGAGTTACTTGAAATTGCACGCTCAGTTTCACAAATTGCTAACATCTATTATATTAGACAAAAAGAGCCTAAAGGGTTAGGACATGCCGTTTTAACAGCTAAAACTTTTATTGGCAATGAGCCTTTCGCAGTTTTATTAGGTGATGATGTGATTGACTCTGAAAAGCCAGCACTTAAACAAATGATTGAGGTATATGATAAATATCAGTCATCTATTTTAGGGGTACAAACGGTAGAAAGAAAAGACGTTAATAAATATGGTATTGTAGATGGGATTCAATTAGAAAATAGAGTATATGAAGTAAAAGATATGGTAGAAAAGCCAGCTATTGAGGTAGCACCGAGCAATGTAGCTGTTCTTGGAAGATATATTATCACACCACAAATCTTTGATTTCTTAGAAAAGCAAGAAATAGGTGCAGGTGGAGAAATCCAATTAACAGATGCGCTGAATAAGCTAGCAAAAGTAGAAAAGATGTATGCCTATGATTTTATAGGTAGAAGATATGATGTAGGTAATAAAATGGGATTCTTACAAGCAACTGTAGAATTTGCATTAAAAAGACCTGAATTAAAAGAAGAATTTAAGAAATATCTAGAATCCATTATTAAAACCTTTTAAAAAAAGAAGTGTAGCACCGTAAAGAGGCTACACTTCTTTTTTGACTGAATGAGCAGAACCGTCCCTAACGGTCTAGTTTTTTCTATAAAGGATTCAACAAATAGGTCGATATATTAGTTAAGGTGATTAATATTTAGGAGGCATTCGAATGAAAAAAGGATGGTATGTAACAGGGAGTTTGCTTCTTGCATTATGTATGAGTACAACTACGTCTGCAAGTATCTCGTCATACTTAACGCAATCAGAATATAGTGATATTTTGTGGGATAACTACTCGGAAGATAGAGGAATTGTTACTCAGAACTATCCGGAATTAGGCTATTTAACTTATAAAAATAGTAGTGGTCAATTGATAACATGTAACTATTATGCTGAAGAAGTGGTAGTAGAAAAGCAGCCTTACTATGAGATGGAAGATAAGATAGGGTATCTAGATGAATTATTCCCTAACTTTACTTATGACTCAAGAGACGCGCAGATAACAAGCATCCAGGCTGGGGATTGCATTTACATTAGAACGAATTCAGAGAGATATATTACGTATCTTAGTGCCTATAACGATTATAGTATGCGTTATGGAAAAGTGGTTTCTTTTAACTATAACACGGGTGAAGTAGCTAATCTGCAATTAGAAGATGAAAAGGGAAATTTATATACTTATGATATAAGCCAAGTAACGCCTGTAACAAAAGGTGGAAAAATGTACGCATTAAGTACTATTAAAGCAGGGGATTGGGCTAAAGTACTTATCAGTCAAAAGATATTAGGTGAGGGCATTATTGAAGAAGAAGTATTAGAAATCGTTCTTGATAATGATACGAGAGTCATTTCTAATATCTATAGAGGGCAACTCACATCCTTTGATACTTATAAAAAATTATTAAATATAAAGAATGCACAAGCATTAGGTAAATCTGCATGGGGAACCTATAATAGTTTGATGAGCTTAGCCATTGATACCAAGACTGCAGCAGCCTATAGAATGGGTAACAGGATTTCTTTTGACTACATTAAGAGATATCTTATGAATACAGATGGCTATGTTTATATTGCAGCAGAAAACTATAAAGGAAAAGAAAATGCGGTGAAGCTAAACTTCCAAAGCAAACTTCAAACCACACTAGAACCGTCCCCAGTTATAGCAGCTTCTATGAGTAGTATTCAATTACTATCGGGTGAGACAATCTACGTGGATGAAGATGCGATTATTGTAAGGGACCAGCGTTTGGTAAGTGCCAATAATATTATGGTGGGCGATTATTTACAAGCGGTAGTAACTGGCGAAAATAAATTAGCTGTAGCTAGAATTGTAAATAACCAAACAACAGGTTCTTTACAGATTTATAGAGGGCGTATTAAGAAAATTACAGATAGAGAATCCTTTGAGGTTCAGACATTTTCTCTATTAGAGGATCATACTTGGTATTACCATCCTACGCCACAAACCTTTGCTATAGATATGGATACAAAATTCTATAATGAAAGTGGCCTTGTTCCATCTGGTATTGAAAGCTTTTTAGCTTACGGAGAGGAAACAAGTGTTGGAGATGTTTATACCATTATTGCTATTGGCGAAAAAGCATATGCGATTATCGACATGCCATACGTTAAAGATTCGGTAAAAGGTGAAATTTATGCTATAGAAGATGGTAGCATCAAAATTAAGGATGCTTACTATTATGACACAGCTAGAAAGAGATGGATGGAATATAGTAAGAAAAATTCAGGTGGAACTATTACGCTAAATGCCAATTCAGTTGTTATTAAAGATGGAAAAGTCGTGCCAGTAAGACAATTAGAAGTGGGTGACACAATAAGTGCTATGATTGAAACAAATTTTAAAGAAGCAAATGGAACCGTTAATGGATATATTGTTGTAGTAGAAAACTAGGAGGGAAAAGAATGAAGAAATTAGCAACACTAGCAATATGTTTGACTTTGTTTGTAACCTCCGTTTATGCAGCAGAGGGAGAAATGGGCGT
>JAHLFQ010000133.1 GCA_018883705.1 Candidatus Cellulosilyticum pullistercoris | reverse complement strand
CCCTAATATGGGTTTTACCATTATTGATCGTGTTTTAGGTGGAAGTGGCAGTGGGACAAACATGATTCGAGATTTCACGGATATTGAACGGGTTATTCTAGAAAAACTCTTCACTCAGTTTGTTCAGCTGTTAGTAGAACCTTGGCAAAATGTCGTAGAATTAGAGCCGACGCTTGAGAAGCTTGAAACGAATTCACAGGTGGTACAACTTATATCACCCAATGAAATCGTTGCACTTATTACATTGAATATAAAAATCAAAAATGTAGCTGGTATGATGAATATATGTATACCTCATTTAGTTATTGAGTCGATTATGGATAAGCTGAATACTAAATTTTGGTTTGCACAAAAGGAGCAAGAGTTAGGACCTTCCTATGAGGCATATATACAAAAAACAATTCAAAAGTCGCGTGTACCAGTTAAAGCGATTTTAGGTAAAACACATATTACCATAAGAGAATTTCTAGATCTCACACGATCCGATATCATTAAGTTAGATAAGGATATTGATTCTGATTTAGATATCTATGTTGGAAATATTTTAAAATTCACAGGTACTCCTGGAGAATATAAAAATAAAGTGGCAGTAAAAATTAATAAAGTTATTACGAGGGAGGATGAGTAATGGTAGCCGAAATGCTTTCTCAAGAAGAAATTAATGCATTATTAGGGAGTATATCAACAGATGATGGCTCTAGTGGTAGTGGATTAGATCAAGATAGAAATGAGAAAATAGGTGGTACAGTTACCTTAAATCCAGATGAAATTGATGCGCTAGGTGAGATTGGTAATATTAGTATGGGAACAGCAGCAACAACCTTATTTACGCTTCTGAATCATAAAGTACTTATTACAACACCGAAGGTTGAAGCACTTACGTGGGATGAATTTGTTGAAACACTGACAGATGATTTAACTGCGGTTGCAGTTGATTATACTGAAGGCTTTATAGGCTCTAATTTAATGATTTTAAAAGATCATGATGTAAAAATCATTGCAGATTTAATGATGGGTGGAACAGGGATGTATCTTGAAGGGCCTATTACAGATCTTCATTTAAGTGCAATTGCTGAGGCAATGAATCAAATGATAGGTTCATCCTCTACATCAATGGCACAAATCTTTAATAAGAAGATTGATATTAGCCCACCACAAGCACTTAAGATGGAGAGTAACCTAGAGAATATATTTGGGCCTAGAGGTGATTTAGTTAAAATTTCTTTTAGACTACAAATAGAAGAAAATATTATTGATAGTGAATTAATGCAAATTTTACCACTGCAATTTGCCAAAGAATTAATTGCAGGCTTGTTAACACAAGAAGAGGTAGAATCAGATAAAGCGTCAATTCCAGAGGCACAGCCAATGCAGCAAGCCTACCAAAATCCAAGCCCTCAAGCAGCACCAATTTATGCTCCAACATCAGCATCTGATCAAATGTTTTCTAAGGTATCAGCAGAGTATCATAAATCCAATAGCGTGAAACAAGAAAGTAGTATTAGACCAGATGTAGATATTAAATTACCTCAGTTTCAATCATTTGATAGTCATACCAAAGTTTATCCGAAAGAAAATATGGATATTTTAATGGACGTTTCATTAGAAGTGTCGGTAGAACTTGGTCGTACTTCACGAAAAATTAAAGAAATTTTAGAATTTGGACCAGGTAGTATTATAGAACTTAATCGTTTAGTTGGAGAACCAGTTGACGTACTTGTAAATGGGAAATTTGTAGCTACAGGAGAAGTAGTTGTGATTGATGAAAACTTTGGTATACGAATTACTGATATTATTAATATGGAAAATAGAATATAAGAATATAGGAGAGATAGAAATAATATGGCGAAGAGAATATTAGTGGTAGACGATGCAGCATTTATGCGTATGATGATTAAAGATATTTTAAGTAAAAATGGTTATGAAATTGCAGGAGAAGCTGAAAATGGTTTAAAGGCTGTTGAAAAGTATAAAGAACTTATGCCAGATTTAGTATTAATGGACATCACAATGCCAGAAATGAATGGGATTGATGCAGTTAAAAATATTAGAGCAATAGATTCTGCTGCTAAAATTGTAATGTGTTCTGCAATGGGACAACAAGCTATGGTTATTGAATCGATTCAAGCTGGTGCAAAAGATTTTATTGTTAAGCCTTTTCAAGCAGATCGTATATTAGAAGCTGTTAGAAAAGTAGTGGGATAGATGTTTTTAAATGGATTAGTGGTAGCACTTTGTGTGATACCACTAATCCTATATACAAGTCAATATAAAATGAATGGTGATAATATGTTAAATGAATTACTGGAATTATTATGTGTATCCGTAATATTCATAGGTGTTTTAGGACTTACTTATTGGGTAACAAAAAAGATTGGAAATATGAATAAACACATGAGTTTGAATAAGAACATGCAGATTATAGAGCTACTTCCATTAATGCAGGGACAATATCTCTATATTGTAAAGATAGGATTAGAATATCATTTAATAGGATGCTCTCAAAAAGGAGAGATTACTTATTTAAAAGCAATTGATGAAAGTCAGTTAAAGTTGGAAGAAGTTAAAAATAAGTCCTTTCAGGAACACTTTATTCACTTTGTGAAAGGAAAGCAGGTATCAGAAGATGAAAATAAAGAATAAATCTATTCTTAGAAATATACTCATACTAAGCATCATTTGCATAGGATGTTTAATAGGGGGAGAAGAAGTGAAAGCATCTACAGTTCATTCAGTAGAATTACCAGGTATGACGATTAATTTGCAAGATGAAGCAACACCATCAGATGTATCAGGAACATTACAAATGATATTCATCATTACAATTATTGCCCTAGCACCCTCTATTTTGATTATGATGACCTCATTTCTTCGAATTATCATTTCATTACATTTTATAAGATCTGCTATTGGGACACAAACCATGCCACCTAATCAAATTTTAATAGGCATTGCATTATTTCTAACATTTTTTGTGATGAGCCCTGTTATGACACAAATTAAAACAAATGCTTTAGAACCCTATGAACAAGGTATATTATCTCAAGAAGAAGCATTTGAAAAGGGGCTTTTACCAATAAAAGATTTTATGCTTAGACAAACAAGAGATGAAGATATTAAATTATTTATGGACATAGCAGGGCAAGAAACTATTTTGGACGAATCACAGATTTTAAATGAAATGCCACTTCATGTCATTATTCCGGCGTTTATTATTAGTGAGCTTAGAGCGGGATTTATTATTGGATTTATGATATACATACCATTTATTGTAATTGATATGATTGTTTCGGCAACGCTTATGTCCATGGGGATGATGATGTTACCACCTGCTATGATTTCACTACCTTTTAAAATATTACTTTTTGTATTATGTGATGGATGGAATTTAATAATTGGACAACTTTTACAAACATTTAATTAGGAGGGTACCAAATGGAACAGCTGGTTTTAGATATCATGAGAGAAGCATTAATGATGATTATTAAAGTATCTCTTCCTATTTTGTTAACAGGATTGATTGTTGGATTGATTGTCAGTATTTTTCAGACAGCTACATCTATACAAGAACAAACCTTAGCTTTTATTCCAAAGATTATTGCAGTATTCATGGCTATTATAATATTTGGTTCATGGATTATGCATCAGCTTACTAGTTATACAATAGCATTATTTAGAAGCTTTAATTCACTTTTGTAAGGAAGGATGCCATGGAAGATTTAGTTTACTTATACCGCTATGTGGATGTATTACTTATTATTTTTGTTAGGATTTTAGGTGCCATTGCTTTTTTGCCTATCATCGAAGAAACAAAAATACCACGTATTGCTCTTGTAGGATTTAGTCTAGGAATCTCTCTTTGCGTCTTTTTTAAAATAGATGTGAGTACAAGTTACTATGATCCCAATCTATTAAGTTATACCATCCTTATTGTGAAAGAAACAGTAGTAGGATTAGTCATGGGCTTTGTTGTAAAAATCTTTTTTCAGATTTATCCCTTTGTAGGTTCGCTTTTAAGCATGCAAGGTGGACTTGGGATGAGTATGGTGATGGATCCGACAGCAGGAACGCAATCCACACTTATCGGTAGATTCTATAATTTAGGCTTAGGGGCTTTTTTTGTCTTATCAGGAGGTTATCATTGGTTTATACATACCTTAGTTCAGTCTTTTGAACTGATTCCCATTAATCAGGAAGTATTTAGCTCTAATATCGTGATGAACATGATAAATGCTATTGGCATCTATTTTGAATTGGGCTTAAAGCTAGCCATGCCTATTGTATCTATTATCTTAGTGATAGATTTTGCGATGGGGATTTTAGCAAGAACAGTACCACAAATGAATATGTTTGTTATTGGAATTCCACTTAAAATGCTCATTATGTTTATTTTAATGGTAGTAACCATCCAAGTTATTTCTAAATATAATACGATCATTATAGAGCATATGATAAGTACATTAATGAATATGATACAGGAAATGAGAGTGCTATGAATCGAAAAAGCTATCCATTAAACCTACAATTTTTCTCTGCCGAAAGTGAAGGAAGAACAGAGAAAGCAACAGATAAAAAACGTGATGATGCTAGAAAAAAAGGGCAAGTGCCTCAAAGTAAAGAGTTAAATACAGCCATTCTTATTATAGGATTTTGTGGAGTGAGTTCAGCGCTTGGTGGCTATATGCTTAAAGGAATTATGGAAAATTTCACCTCTAGCTTTGGCCAAATAAGTAGCATTTTAAGTAATCAAAATGATAAAGCCATATTAGGTATGATTAGTAGCTCTATTATTCAATTTATTTTAATTTGTTTACCTTTATGGGGCTGTTTATTTCTATTTGCTTTTCTTATTTGTTATGTACAGGTGCGATTTAAGGTGAGTTTTGAGCCTATGAAATTTAAGATGAGTAAGATGAATCCTTTAAATGGTATAAAGAGGATTTTTTCAAAAGATACACTTATTAGTTTAATTCTATCAGTTATTAAGGTGATTGTATTAGGAAGTATCGCATTAAATATTATAAAAGGAAAAGTTCCACAGTTCATTGGATTATATCAAATGAACACAGCAGTTATTTTAAAAATGATTGCTGAAACGGTTGTAGATCTTGGCTTTTTTGTAGGAGGTGCTTTTTTAGTTCTAGCAGTCATTGATTATGTTTATCAATACTATAAACATGAAGAGAATCTTAAGATGACGAAACAGGAAGTTAAAGAGGAATTCCGAAATGCAGAAGGAGATCCACAAATTAAGTCTAAAATAAAACAAAAAATGAGACAAGCCTCTATGAAGCGTATGATGCAGGCCATTCCAGAAGCAGATGTTATCATCACTAATCCGACTCATTTTGCTGTTGCACTAAAATATAATGAAGCAAGTGGAAGTGCACCTATTGTAGTGGCAAAGGGTGTAGATTATGTGGCTCAAAAGATTAAAGAAAAAGGAAGAGAGCATCATATTGAGATTGTTGAAAATAAACCACTTGCAAGATCACTTTATTATACAGTTGATTTAGATAAGGAGATTCCACCAGAGCTTTATGGAGCCGTTGCAGAAGTTCTAGCCTTTGTATATAACTTACAAAAGAAAAAGATGAATAGGGGGAACTAAATGTGAAATTTAAAGCGGGAGACATTTTATTAGGACTCATTGTAGTTGGCCTAATCTTTTTAATTATCGTACCATTACCTGATGCGGTACTTAGTGTACTGCTCATTGTAAATATATCGATCGCAACGATTATATTAATGAGTGCCTTATTTTCAAAAGAACCACTAGATTTATCCTTATTTCCTACCTTGCTCCTTATTACCACACTATTTAGAATGGGACTTAACCTATCGAGTACCAGGATGATTTTAGCGAAGGGTTATGCTGGCGAAGTGGTACAGGCCTTTGGTCAGTTCGTAGCAGGTGGAGATATTGTTGTTGGTACCATTATGTTTGTTATTATTACTATAGTGAATATGCAGGTTATTACTAAAGGTTCTGACCGTGTTGCTGAAGTAACAGCTAGATTTACATTAGATGCGATGCCTGGTAAACAAATGGCCATTGATGCAGATTTAAATACGGGATTTATAGATGAAGCCGAAGCTAAAAAAAGAAGGAAGAAGATTCAAGATGAGGCAGCTTTCTTTGGTTCAATGGATGGAGCTTCTAAATTCGTCAAAAATGATGCAATGGTAGGTATTTTTATTACTTGTGTCAATCTGATTGGTGGTCTTGTAATGGGTGTTGTATTCGGTGGTTTAGAGTTAACGGATGCCCTTGAAAAGTATACGATTTTAACCATTGGAGATGGCCTTGTTAGTGCCATACCCTCCTTACTTATTTCTACAGCAACAGGTGTACTCATAACCAAAACAAGTTCTGAGGAGAGTGTAAGTGTAGCACTCATTAAACAACTCTTTTCATCACCACTTGTTATGCTGATTGTAGGAATTACAGTTACTGCATTAGGTGTATTTACACCTATGAGTTTAATAGGAACTTTACCAGTAGCTATTCTATGGTTTGTGATATCAAATAATCTTACTAAAAAACAAGCTATTGAAGCTGTTGAATCTGAAATGGATATAGAAGATGAAGCGGCAGAAGAAGTTAGAAAACCGGAAAATGTGATTTCTTTACTACAAGTAGATCCTATTGAATTAGAATTTGGGTATGGAATCATCCCCCTTGCGGATGTGAATCAAGGCGGGGACCTTTTAGACCGAGTTGTTATGATTAGAAGGCAAATTGCTTTAGAGTTAGGAAGTATTGTACCTATTGTTAGATTAAGAGATAACATCCAATTACCTCCTAATGGATATAGTATCAAAATAAAAGGGATAGAAGTAGCAAGTGGTGAAATTATGTTTGATCATTATATGGCTATGAATCCAGGCTATGTAGAGGAAGAAATAGATGGTATTGCTACAAAAGAACCTGCTTTTGGATTACCCGCATTGTGGATTACAGAAGTACAAAGAGAGAAAGGTGAAATGAGAGGATATACAGTTGTTGATTGTCCATCTATTACTGCAACGCACTTAACGGAAGTTATTAAGCATCACTTACATGAATTATTAAGTAGACAAGATGTACAATCACTTATTAATAATGTCAATAAGACCCATCCAACACTTATTGTAGAATTAACACCAAAGCTATTAAGTGTAGGAGATATACAAAAGGTATTATCCAATCTACTTCAAGAAGGGATCTCTATTAGAGACTTGGTAACAATCTGTGAAATTTTAGCAGACTATGGGGCTTCGGTAAGAGATACGGATGTACTTACAGAATATGTAAGACAAGGATTATCACGTGCTATTTCAAAGAAGTTATTTATACAATCTACTAATCAAGTGATTACATTAGATCCTAATGTAGAGCAGCAAATTATGGCAAGTGTACAACATACAGAGCAAGGGGCCTATGTTGCACTTGAGCCTAAAATAATTCAAAATTTAATGGCACAACTTAAAAAAGAAGTTAATAAGCTAACCTCAATTGGATTACAACCTATTATATTAACATCTCCAATTGTAAGAATTTATTTTAAGCATCTAACAGAACAGTACATACCTGATTTAATTGTGGTATCTTATAATGAAATCGAACAAGACGTTCAAATTCAATCAATCGGGATGGTGAGTATTGCATGAGAATCCTAAAACTTAAAGGAAAAACTGAAGAGGCTATTTTAAAAGAAATAGAAAGAGAGTATGGCAACCGTGCGATTATCATTAGCACACAAAAAGAGCAAATATCTGGACATTTTAAATGGTTTAAGTCAGCAAAAACAGTGGTGACGATTGCCATTAAGGAAGCAGAGGATGAGTTAGAAACTCAAATTCAAAACTTAACTTCAGAAGTAATATCAGGAGAGTCGGATAAAGCGGTTCAAGATTCATATGAGTTACTGATTGATTTAAAGAATGAGTTAGGAAAGCTTCATCAAGAAATAGGTGAGATCAAAAAGAGTTCAGCAGTTGTAGAAAGAGAAGTAGGCATACAAAATGAGAACATAACAACAATGAAGAAAAACAAATTTGCTACGTATATTCAAAATAGATTAATTCATTTAGGTGTTAAACCAGAAATTTGTGAATTACTCTTAGCACACATTGAAACTGAAGAAAGTGAAACTTTTATCCGTGAGTTATTTACAGCACTTGAAGAACTACTGATTGAGAAGCCAAAAGAAGAGTTACCACAAATTATCTTCTTTATT
>JAHLFQ010000132.1 GCA_018883705.1 Candidatus Cellulosilyticum pullistercoris | reverse complement strand
ATTCTACCCATTGTCTACCAATTGGTAAGCTTGGATCTACCATTACATCACCAATGGTTGGATATTTATAATATCCATTTTGATCATAGAGATATTCTCCTTCATCTTTCCAACCACGAGCAAGTTTTTGGAAGCCATTATAAGCGGCATAATTAGGATTTTCATAACAAATAGCTTTCCAGTCTCTTGTATTGCCTTTATAATGTGCACCAGAAACATTAATAGGGAACATAAATGGACTATCTAGCTCGGATGAATTAATAAAGGTAAAATATTTCTCTAAGGTCCAACCGCCTCGTCCTTCACGTGCAGGAATACCATCTGTTGGATAGAAGCGTGTACCTAAGAAAGTGATGTTAGGGAGCTTATTTTCAATTTGAGACAGATAAACACCTGCTCTTGTTAAGCTATCACCAATAGGAAGTAATCTAATAGGTGCATCATTAGAGGTATCTACAATTTCTACTGTAGACGATTTGCTTACAAATCCATTTTCAGTTTTAGCAATCATACTCAGCTCGAATGGTTCAGTAGGTATAGATAAATTATTAGATGAACTTTTGAAAAGCCAGCGACCATAGATACTACTTCCATATGGGCTGTATGTGCTAACATTATATGTAGGAGACAATGTTAGTAGCGCATTTTTATAGAATATATTAAGACGTTCTTCGGTATCACTACCTTTTAAAATATATAGATTTCTAGGAAGAAGAAGATCATCAGTAATATATTGACTATAGTCAATATAATCGGTACTTTCCTGTTCGCTGATTTCAGTGATACTATTTATGTTTTGTACAGCAGAAAAGTCAGTTGCCAATAAGGAACTGCTTGAAAGTGAAAATAATGTAATAAAAAGACTTAGTTTTTTTAAATGTTGTTTGTTACGCATTTGTTGTACACCTCCAAAGTATAGTTTAACTTGAAGTATAAGATTTTACAATGCAATATGTCAGAAAAGAGAAAAATGTAAAAAGAAAATATAAAGGAATTCTAAATATAGAAATGTGTATATTGTACTAATATGGTTATATTTTGTAAGATATCCAAGAAATTTATCTATGCTTATCTCAAGAAATTTGCTAAGCATAATAAATGATTAGGATATATATAGAAAAATGTGGATATGATAAAAAATACATTGGATATGAAGTTGATAAAGAAGCTGAGAATATGTTACGGTTTGGAGTAAAGGTTATTGGAGGTAAAAGACATGTTAATCAGACAAGAAAATAACAAGGATTTTGATCAGGTATATTCTGTTGTAAAGAAAGCATTTCAAATGGCAGAGCATAGTGATGGAAATGAACAGGACTTGGTTGTTGCTTTAAGAAAGAGCGATGCATTTATACCAGAGCTGTCCTTAGTTGCAGAAATGGATGGTAAAATCATAGGTCATATTATGTTTACAAAGATTGAGATTGGAAATCACACAGCACTTACGTTAGCCCCTTTAGCTGTACTGCCTGAATATCAAAAGCAGGGTGTCGGTGCGGCCTTAATAAAAGAAGGACACCGAATTGCAAAAGAATTAGGCTATCAATACTCTGTTGTTTTGGGAAGTGAGAGATATTATCCACGTTATGGTTATATTCCAGCAGAGCAGTTAGGAATAAAGGCACCTTTTGAGGTTGCGTCTGAAAACTTTATGGCAATTAAACTTCAAGAAAACGCAGAACCTATCAATGGCATTGTAAAATATGCGAAAGAATTTGGGATTTAAGGCTATCATTACAAGCAATAAGGTAATTTAATGATTATAACAAAAGGAGCATTCGAACTCGAAGGCTCCTTTTTGGCTTATTAGATAGCTTTTTAATAGATAAAAGAAAAAATGAAGGAAAAAAGTTACAGATTTAAAAAATATGTAACATCTACGTAATAATTATAAGATAAAATGACATAAATGGTTATTATTGACTATAATTATTAAAGTAGGTGAAAATATGGGTTCCTTTAAGGAACATATTAAAGATAATAAAAAGAAAATACAACTCATTGTGGGTGGTATAATGATTACTCTAACAATTAGCACACTAGTTTGGGTAGGTACTAGGAAAAACTCATATGCTGTAAGTGTTAACGGTGAAGTAGTAGCTAGGGTAAAAGAAAAAGAAGAAGTAAAACAAGCTTATGAACAAGTCGTTGCGGCCCTAAAAGACAAAGAAGGTGTAGATATTGCAGTAAACGAAACACTAGAAGTAGAAGCAATACATAGTAGAGCCTCTGAAATAAGCAGTTATGATGAATTAGTTAATGTGATTAATGAAGCAATAAGTTATGGTGTTGAGGCCTATGAGATTTTAGTTGATGGTGTAGGTTATGCAGTAGTGAGCAGTCAAGAAGAAGCGAATCAAATTTTAAAAACAATTGCTAAAGAGTATTTACCAAATGATGGTGAATTAACGCTTGATTATGATGATGTATCAGACAAGTCAGATGAAGTGTCTAGTACAGAATCTGATACAACTTCTACGCCTAGCTTAGAGCCTAATACTAATAATCAGATAAGCACCCAAGAAGAGCAGAGTACGCAACAAGATATAGAGGTAGTTGAAGTGGCAGAAGCACTTCCACAAGATGAGGTCACTACGAAGATTTCTGTAGGATCCATTGAAGTACAAGATATCTCTGAGCAAGTGGTCTCTGACTCAAATGAAAAGGGACAAACGATTAAACGTAATATTCAAAGTTTTGATTTTAATGAAGAAATAACCGTTCGTAATACCTATGTGAAGCAAGAAGAAATACTGAAACAGGAAGATGCTGAGAGTAAGCTATTAGAAAATCGTTATGAAATTATTGAATATGAGTTAAAAGAAGGCGATAACATTTGGGATATTGCCATGACTCATGGAACCACTATGGAACGTATATTGGAGCTTAATCCAAGTATTCAAGATGAAACGAAAATGCAAATTGGCGATATCATAAAAGTTGAAAAAGCTTCTCCTATTTTAAGTATCACAACAGTTGAAGAAGCGACCTATAAAGAGCTGATTCCGGCTGATATTCAGTATGTAGAATTTTCGGACCTTTATAAAGATGAAACCAAGGTTTACCAAGAAGGAAATGATGGTCTTAAAGAGTTGACAGTAGCTGTAACAAAAGTAAATGGCGAAGAGGTAAGTAGAAGTTTAATTTCTGAAAAGACCTTAGTCAAAGAAAAAACTAAAGTTATTGCTTATGGAACAAAGGAAAAACCAGTCGTTACAGTACCGGAAAAAAGTGAAAGTAGCAGTAATAATAGCAGTAATTCAAGTAGTAGCGGTGGTAGCAGCAGTAATAGTAGCAGTAGTGGTAACTCAAGTAGTAGTAGTGGAAGTAGTACTAATAATAGTAATAGCAATAATAATAGTAGCAGTAATTCATCTGCACTATTTATTCATCCATTAAAAGGAGCAGGTAGAATATCATCTACTTATGGACCAAGATGGGGTACTTTTCACAAAGGAATTGACTATGCAGCTCCTGCAGGAACACCTGTTTATGCTTCTGCGGCTGGGAAGGTCATATATTCAGGGTACAACTCAGGTGGATATGGTAAACTCGTGATTATTGAACATAGTAATGGCTATCAAACATACTATGCACATAACAGTAGCTTATATGTAAGTGTTGGAGAGACTGTATCACAAGGTGAACGTATAGCAGGTGTTGGCTCAACAGGAGATTCAACAGGAAACCATCTACATTTTGAAATTAGAAAAAATGGAACACCTGTCAATCCAGCAAACTATTTATAAAAATTAAGAATGCTTTTATTAAAAAATGCCTTAACATAAGTTTTGTTAAGGCATTTTTTTATCATTTAATATAAAATAGTCTATGAGTATTTTTCAAAAGGTAAAACGACAATAGACCTATTTAAAGTCTCACGAAGTGAGCACCATTTATCCATGAGCATTACAATATAGGCTTCCTTTGAGCGTGGAGGGGAAGGTGTTAGTGGCCACATGTGGTGACTAATAATATCGCATTCAATGGAGGTTAGGGAAAAATACTTTTTGGCATTATTTAAAGCGATCTTAGGATGCCTAAAACCATGTAAACCTTTGTGACTCTCTTTAATATGCCAATCATATAGAAAGAAATCGTGAAGTAAAGCACCACGTAATAAGCTTTCATAATCTACATCTAAGTGAAGGTATTTTGAAAATACATAGCTATAATAAGCAACAGTAAGAGAATGCTTAAGGCAGGTGGTATGGCCATGTTGAATGAATTGATCCATACGCTGAATTTCTGGATGATCTAGTAAGGGTGCCATATAAGCAATAAAGTAAGCTTCTTCATTATGTGTTAATCTCACGTTTATTCACCTCTATTGATAAATTTATTCTTGAGTGTTTTAATGGAAGTTAAGCTTAATGAGGGGAAGGCTTTTAACAATCTTTTTTCACCTACACTAAACTTATCAAGTTGAGTATGATACTTACTGAGTTTATTGACAAGACGTTCACGAAGTTGAATTTTGGAAAAATCTGTACCTTGGGGTAAATGTTCTTTTAGAGAGTCTATAATAGATAGCAGCTTATAGGGGACTTTTTTGAGTTCGAATCGATTTCTTAGCTCTTCTGCTGCTTCATAGAATTTACTTTGCTCTAGTAAGGTAATCAGCTCTAATCTCATTTCGGTCAAAGCAGGGAATTTGGTAGTAAGTTTGAAAGCTGTATGTGTACTATAGATAAAGTCAATAACAAAAAGTAAGCAGAGTATGATTAACATAATAGTGCCTAATGTCAGAGGAATATAGGTCACAATAGTTATAATCATGGGGTGTATGTAACTAATAAAAAGGAGAGAAAGTAGTCCCCAAGCAAAGCTAATACGCAAACAAATTTGCCCATTTAAATTATATCGAAAGTGGCTATAATCCCACCATTTGGCGTGAAAAAGCTTTTCCATGAGTGTACCTGTTAGATATTCTAAAAGTGTTGCAAGAAACATACCGCTAATGAAGACTAAAAGGTGATATTCTCTTAGAGAGAAGCAAAAAAGGTAAATGGTACACATGCCCACTCCATAAATTGGACAATACGGACCAAGTAAAAAACCACGATTAATAAAGGATTTTTGCTTTAGTGTGTTGATAGTAGACTCCATTAACCATCCTAAAAAGCTATAGATAAAAAAATAGTAGAGTAGTGCGTAAAGATTAGAAGGAATAGACATATGAAATGCTCCTCTCTATTATAAGATTGAAAATAAAAATTAGTTTTTAATATCATAACATAAAAAATAAATAGCCTAAATAGTTATTGGTAATTATTAAATAAATCAGAAGATAATCAATACAAAACATCGCATAAAAGTCTTTGTATCCCATAGAAGGATTTGATATAATAAAGTTGTAATATATTGTAATAATATAGAAATAAATTGGAGAAAACATTTAGGAGGAATGACAGCATGAAAAAAAGACTCGGTGCCATGTTACTTGCAAGTTGCTTGCTATGTACAAACGTGGTGACAACAAGAGCAGAAACATTGTTAATAGATGGTAAGAAGATAGAATATAATCTATCAGCTATCTCTTTATACGTTAACAATGAGTTAGTTGAGACAAAGACGATGAATCCCATTCAATTAGAGGGAAGGGTTTTAGTGCCAGCTAGAGAAGTTTTTGAGGCCATGGGAGCAAATGTTTTATGGGATAATACCCTTAAGAAAGTAACCATTAAATATAAAGATAAAACAATTATATTAACGATGAATCAGACAGAAGCTATTATCAATGATACCGTAGTTTCAATGGATGTACCTGGGAAAATCATTAATAATAAAGTAATGATTCCTATACGATTTGTAAGTGAGGCCATGGGGCTTAATGTCAGATGGGATTCAAGCAATCGTGCAGTATGGATTACAGAGCCAGTAAGTGATACACCAAGTGAGAGTATTACAGGACAAACTTTTAAGGGTGAAACCAATTCTAACAGTTTATCAATTCCTTCAGGTAGCTATGATACAACTACTATTAATAGTGTAGGGGTAAGCGAGAATAATAACGAATTGCTAGCTACAATTACATCAGCTTCAGCAATGTCTAATGTAAATGTATCAACAATGACAGGCAAAGTAATTGTTGATATTAAAAACAGTCAAAGTAAATTAAGTAATCAAATAATACCAGCTACCAATACATATGTGAAAAGTATTAGAACAAGTCAATTTACTTCAGATACAACACGTATCGTATTTGATTTAAAATCGGGTGCACAGATTAAAGCGAGTATTTCAGATGACCGTACTAAGGTATATATTAAGCTCGTTAGTCAGAATCTAGAAGAAGTTACTATTAGTTCATCTAATAAAAAAGATACTGTTTATTTTAAAGGGTTAGGAGCAGCTCAGATTAGTTTATCAGAGGCTCAAAAAGATAAAAAAATACAATTTACATTGGCTAATACACATATTGAAAAAAATATCAATTGGACAGGTATGAAAAGCCAATTTATAAGTAAAATCACTATGAGTCAAGTAGGAAATGATGTTAAAGGTATCATTGAGTTAACAGCAGCTGCAAGTTGTAGTCTAGAAGATACAACCAATGGAATGCATTTAGTATTAACAGCAACTACTTCAAGTGACAATCAACCAGATGAGGAAAAACCGAGTACAGATGAGCCAGATGACAATCAATCAGAGCAGGTTACAAGTGGCCTCATTTATACTTCAGGAAGTCAACCTAAGCTTACATTAGGAGGAGTGAAAGGAAGCATAGCAAGTCAGATTAAGGTAACAGATGACTATCGTAATAAAAAGATTACCTTTGATTTGGGTGCTGATTATAGTGCTGTGATTAAGACAGAGACGCGTACAATTAATGATGCTTATATACAAACAATCAGCGTCTCTAATTCTGGAACAACTAAAATTACAGTTGAGACAAAAACAGTCTATGCATATAATATTATTCAAAGTAACGGAAATGTCGTTCTAGAACTCGTAAGACCTAAAGAGAAATATAACCAAATTGTAGTCCTTGATTTAGGACATGGTGGTTCTGATAGTGGGGCTGTAGCAAATGGATTAAAGGAGAAAGAAGTTAACTTTAATCAAGGAATAGCACTTTATAAATTACTTGAAGCAGACCCTAATATTAAAGTTTATATGACAAGAGAATCAGATGTATACCCAACACTACAATTTAGAAGTGCGTTAGCTAATGAAATTGATGCAGATCTATTTGTAAGTATTCATAATAACTCTGCCTCAGCAAGCATTTCAGGAACAGAAACACTTTATTTTCCAAGTACAACAGATACAAGGGGAAAAGCCATTGCCCAATTAGTACAGAATGCCATTGTGAATAACTGTGGTATGATTAATCGTGGAATTAAAGCAAG
>JAHLFQ010000131.1 GCA_018883705.1 Candidatus Cellulosilyticum pullistercoris | reverse complement strand
AAGAAGCAGTATGTAAGTCACTAGGTGATATGCATATTATTCTTAAAACATCAGAGCAAGGACAACAAATCTATCTAAATGATGTTAATGTGAGCCAAAGTATCAGAACAGATATTGTGGCAGCAGCAGCGTCAAAGGTAGCTACTTATGGTCCAGTACGTAGTGAACTTGTTAAAAGACAGCAAGAAATGGCTAGTTTGCAGTCTGTTGTTATGGATGGAAGAGATATCGGAACAGTTGTATTGCCCTTTGCTACGCTAAAAATCTTTTTAACGGCCTCAGTAGATGAAAGAGCGAAGCGCCGTTATAAAGAGTATATAGAAAAAGGAATGGATGTTTCTCTTGAAACTTTGAAAGATGAAATTAAAGCAAGAGATGCACAAGATGCAGGACGCAAAATCTCTCCTTTAAAAAAAGCAGAGGATGCAGTAGAGATTGATACAACTTATATGCATATTGATGAGATTGTAGAGTGTATTAAAAATAAATTATTGGAACGTTTATAGGAGGCAAAGTTTTGGAAATTATTATTGCACAGACAGCAGGCTTTTGTTTTGGAGTAAAACGTGCGGTTGATATGGCATTTTCTCAAGAAGATGAAGTGTCAACTTATACCTATGGCCCTATTATTCACAATGAGGTTGTGACAGGTTCCTTAGAAGAAAAGGGCATTTATGCGATTGATGATATTGAAGGCCGAGATATAAAAAAACTTATTATTCGTTCTCATGGCGTAAGTCCCGAGATTTATGAGAAAAGTAAAGCACGTAATATTGATATTGTTGATGCTACTTGCCCTTATGTGAAGAAAATTCATCGTTACGTAGAAAAATATCATGCTGAGGGATACCATATATTAGTAGCAGGTAATAGTGCTCATCCAGAAATTCAAGGTATTAATGGTTGGGCACAAAATAAGTGTATCATTGCAAAAGATGTAGATGAGCTTAAAGAAATGAACTTACCAGAAGGTAAGTATTTATTTGTGGCACAAACAACTTATAAAAAAGAAGTTGTGGATGCAATGAAAGATTATCTTACAGAAAAAGGAATTTCATTTGAATACATTAATACTATTTGTAATGCGACTAAAGAAAGACAAGAAGAAGCTGTTATTTTGGCAGGACAAGTAGATTGTATGTTAGTTTTAGGAAGTCCTAAGAGTGCGAATACAAAAAAACTTTATGAAATAAGTGAAAAACACTGTAAACGTAGTTATTGTGTGCAAGGTGCTGCAGAACTGAGTGAAGAAATGTTTAAAGATTGTAAACGTATAGGTATTACAGCAGGAGCTTCTACGCCTAACTCAGTGATTGAGGATGTCATTGCCTATATAAGAAGAATAGGATAATAAAAGGGGAAAGTGTATGAACTATGAGTGGTTTAAGGCACAGGTTTTATCACTTACAGGTATTAACTTAACAGCGTATAAAGAAAATCAAATGAAAAGAAGAATCGATGCATTGATTAAAAAGAATATGTGTAGTGGTTATGGTGAATAT
Organism: Candidatus Cellulosilyticum pullistercoris; assembly: GCA_018883705.1. GTDB lineage: Bacteria > Bacillota > Clostridia > Lachnospirales > Cellulosilyticaceae > Cellulosilyticum > Cellulosilyticum pullistercoris. The sequence continues at coordinate 6,865 of JAHLFQ010000131.1, read as the reverse complement.
CTAATTAAATTAAAAAGTGATCGTAAAAGCTTAGAGGATTTCTTAACCTACTTAACCATTAACGTAACTGAATTTTTTAGAAATCCATCTCAATGGGAAGTACTTGAACAACAAATTTTTCCTCTTTTATTACAAAAGAAGAAAAATATAAAAATTTGGAGTGCTGCTTGTTCCACAGGTGATGAACCCTACTCATTAGCCATGACTTTATCAAAGTTCATACCCATCTCACAAATACAAATATTAGCGACAGATATTGATAAAGAAGTATTAGCTAAGGCTCAAGAAGGATTTTATCCTTTAAAAAACCTAGTTAACTTACCTGAAAGTTTTAGAGAAAAATTTATGGTGCCTATGGAAGATGGTTTTCGCATAAAGGACGACTTAAAAAAATGTATTACTTTTAGACAGCATAATTTGCTTAAAGATCCCTATCCTTTAGGCATGGATTTAATTGTTTGTCGTAATGTCCTTATTTATTTTACAGAAGAAGCTAAACGTGACATTTATACCAATTTTAATCGTGCATTAGTAGAAGAAGGTATTTTATTTGTAGGAAGTACTGAACAGATTATTATGTGCCAGGATTTTGGATTTGAATCTAATAAAATTTTCTTCTATCAAAAGAAAAAGAAAATGTAGAAAGATGGAGTAATAGATGGAAGCTAGACAAGAAGAAACTAAAGATAAAAAACCTAAAACTTGGGATGAAGCCATTAATGAGCTTCAAGGTTTTATTTTAAAGACTAAAAAAGAAGAAGCTGAGAAAAAGTTAAAAGAAAAGCAAATAGAAAAGCCTTAATTAAGGAAAGAAAGAGCACTTCATAATCTGGTGAAGTGCTCTTTCTTCATAAAGTAGATGGTTTAGAGTTTTGTTTTGAATCTCGCCTAAAGAATAGACAAAAAATTTGAGTGGATAAAAGATCCGGCGAAAAGTCTATAAGCTCAATGTAAACCTCTTTATTGGTATCATACCAAAGAGAAGCTGTTAACTTATAGGTCGTGTAAATTTTTAAATAGCAAGAAGATTTTATAACAGAGCACTCTTCTTTCGTAGCGCGTCGTCTTAAAGAAGTAGGAATAAATTGTGCAAGAGATTTATGCATAAGCTGGCCTTGTGATTCAATATAATAATAATCTTTACAAGGTTCAAGATAGTGCCTAAGAGAGGTATGAATAAGTGGCAATGTGAGATGCAGTAGATCATGACCTTCTTGATAGCTAAAGTGTAAATCAAAAGCACTTCCATTAAAAGAGTAGGTAAAGGGCGTAGATGCTTGCAACGTTAGAGTTAATGTGTCTGCTATTTCTTTAGATTCTAAGTGTTTTAAATTTGAAAAGTTAAAGAGCATATCATATAGCTCATAAAAAGCTAATAAGCTACGTAGTTCATCTTCTTGGTGGCGAATGATAAGGTCAGAGTAAATCATATGATGAGAATCTATATAAGTACGATATAACTTAATCACATCTTTACCACTTGTACTACTTTGTCTTTTGAAGTTAAGCATCTTTTCGAGTGTCATTCGGGTACGTGAAAAATGTTTAAGAGACTCTTTAAGATCAATTAGTTTAAGGCTAAGAAGAGGCGTAGTATCTAGATGATAATATTGCATACGACTTAGTAAAAAGGGATAATCAAATCCTTTACCATTATAGGTATAAATCGTATGATAGCTTGAAAGAAAGAGGAGAAAGCTTTCAAGTAAGCTTTTTTCCTCTTCTTTTTTCTCAAGAAACCAATGTTTCATGATAGGTTGTTTTTGAGGGTCAAAAAATAGTATACCAATGCTAATGATCGTATCTTTTTGTTTGTGAAGTCCACTTGTTTCTATATCTAAAAAAAGTGCCTGCTCGGTTAAGGCTTTCACTAAAATCACCTAACCTTTCTAGAGTTTATCTATGCTTTTTAAGCTTCTCTCTAAAGTTAGATCTAGGTGAAGCATTTTTGCTATTTTACAATAAGCGTCATAAGAAGCAGTAGATACTGAAGCATTTCTTTTAAGAAGCGCCTTAATAAGAATATTCTTAGGTGTATGTGCCATATCAATAAATTCCATAACACTTACTTCATACCCACAGCTTTCTAGAAGTTGTGCACGTAATCCGTCAGTAACAAGAGCAGCAATTCTCTCTTTTAAAATACCATGCTTTAATATAGGACTGAGGGTATCATTATTAATTTGTGTATAGGCTTCATGGTGGCAGCAAGGAACAGCAAGAATAACTTTAGCACCCCAACCTACAGCTTTTTCAAGGGCTGCATCGGTAGCTGTATTACAAGCATGAAGGGAAACAACCATATCAATCGGTTGATCCGTTGTATAGGTACCAATATCCCCTACCTGAAAGTGGAGATGTGTATAACCAAGCTTTCTTGCTAAATCTTCACAAAAAGCAATAACATCTTTTTTTAGATCTAAACCAATCACCTCAACTTTTTTATTTAAAATATGGGTTAAGTAATGATAAAGTGCAAAGGTTAAGTAGGATTTGCCACATCCAAAGTCTATAATACGAATAGGCTCTTTATCTAAATAGCTTGTACAATCTGATACAAATTCAAGATAGCGATTTATCTGCTTATATTTATCATATTTTGAAGGTTTAATTTGGCCCTTTTCATCCATAAGGCCAAGAGCCTTTAAGAAATCCTGTGAAGAGGTCGTGTCTAAAATATATTGCTTTTGTCTATTATGAGAAAGGGAGGTAGGTGCTGTTAGAGAAGGGGCTTGTTTTTTGATATGCCACTTATATTTTTTATTAATTAAGCATTGGTAGTCATTGCTTGTTGTGTAGAGCTGAACTTGCTTAAAGCCTGTTAGTAAATCTGTCAGCTTAGAAGGGACCTCATCTAAAGCAATATTTTCATGATATTCTTTGTTATCTTTTGTTTTAGCAAGTTGTAATGCCAATTCATTTTTTAACAAGATTGGTTTTAAGATTACTTTTTGATAGTGGTCTTTAGTACGTGGATTACTCCAAATACATTTAATAAAGGTCTTTTTGCCTAGAGCCTCATTTAATAAGGTCATAAATTCATCCATAGTATTTCTCCCATTTAATTGCAAATTTTATGGTGAAAATTATAGCATAGAATCCTGTTTGAAACAAGGTAAAGGCAGTAGGCCTCATGATGAGGACTATAGGTCAAGTAGCTTAACATATAAATCGTGTTATAAACTATGTTATAATAAAGGGGTTATGAGCAGGAAACATGTTTTTGAAACGATCTATATCCTAAATAGAAAGGGGTGAAGCCATGTTTTGGTCCGATTATGAAAAACTTAATCCACTACAGCAGCAAGTTGTCAATCAAATAGATCAAAATCTTTTGGTACTTGCACCAGCAGGTACAGGAAAAACAAAAGTCATTGCAATGCGTGTGGCAAAGCTCATTTACGATGGTATGGAGCCTCAGCAAATCTTATGCTTGACATTTACTAATAAAGCAGCCAAAGAAATGAAAGCGCGTATTGAACTTTATAGTCCGCAGGAAGGTAAGCATATACTGGTTAAGACGTTTCATTCTTTTTGCTACTATTTGATATGTCATGAAAAGGAAGCTTCTCATTTTTCGTTTCCATGCACAATCATTGATGAGGCTGATAGTTTGAGTATCGTGCAAAAAATAATTACACAAAATGGTATCAATGATGATCAGTTATATTATCCGCAATTACTTAGTTTTTTTGAAAATGTGAAACGTCATGCTTTAACCTTTCCTATTGAGAAGCGCTATGAATGGAACGAGGTGATTCGTAGCTACTTAAAGCAAGATTATGTTAGCTTCCAAAAAAGTGATGGTTTTATTCGAAAATTTGGTTTGAAGTTATTTAACACCTATACACGTTATTTAAAAGAAAATAATTGTATTGACTTTATGGATTTAGTTGTGGAAGCAAAGTACTTATTAGAGCAAGAAAGTATTGCTAGCAAATGGCAAAAGTATTTTAAAGTGATTCAAGTGGATGAGATGCAAGACACCAGCATTAGAGAATATGAGCTGATTAAATGTCTTGCAAAAGAGGGGCAGTTATCCTTGTTCGGTGATTTTAATCAAACCATCTATGAATGGCGAGGTTCTAATCCAGAGAGTATGATTAATGCCTATAGAGTAGATTATGAACCTAAGGAAATAAAACTGACACTTAATTACCGAAGTACACAAATTTTATTAGCTGCAGCTAATGATTATATAAAAAGTAGCCAGCTTTATCCAAGTTTATGTCATGCAACCTCTATTGTAGAAGGTGAAAAGATAGAGCTTTTAGAAGCAAAAAATAGTCAGCAAGAAATACAATTTTTATTGCAGCAAGTTAAAAATTCATCATGTTCAGCTCACCAAATGGCTATTTTAACTCGTACCAACAGCTATGCAAAAAGTATTGCAGATGCTTTTATAAAGGCTAATATACCCTGTACTATTATGGAAGATACAAAACTTTTTCGAAAAAAAGAAGTCAAAGAACTTTTAGGTTTCTTCGAATATGCTATTAATGAACGAAATGGACATGCCTTATTAAAGATAGGCGCACATCCCTATATAGACATGCCAGAATGGCTTATGAGACAGTTAAGAGAAAGTAAATCTTGCTATATGTATCTTCATGATTGGTTTAAAACAGATTCTAAAGATCCTTATAGTCAGCTTTTCGAGTCTTATAAAAAGAATCAAGTGGTTGTATTAGATGTAGAATCTACTGGGCTTTCAACAACAACAGATGATATCATTCAGATTGCAGCTATTTGTTATGGTAAAGACGGCGTTAAAGAAGCATTAGATGTGTTATTAAAACCAACTCGTCCTGTTGGGGATTCCTACTATGTACATGGTTTTTCAGACGAACAGCTGCAAAAAGAAGGAGTGGATCCGGAGAAGGCTTTAGATAAACTTCATGCCTTTGTTAAGGATAAGGTCATTGTAGGACATAATGTGAATTATGATTTACAAATCATTAATAGCATGATGAGCCGCTATCATAAGCCACTACTTAAAGGCCATTTTATATATGATACATTGGATCTAGCCTATAAGGTATACCCTAAGCTTCCTAATCATAAATTAGATACCTTATCAAAGCTCATTGTGACAAATACTAAGCCTAATCATAATGCGATGCAAGATATTTTAGCTACAAGTGAGATTTTAACTCATTTACTGGAACATATTATGCTAAAAAAACAAGAGCGCTTAGAAAAAATAGAAGCCTATTATTGTTATATTGAAGAGTACAAAAATAAGCTTCTAGAGATTACACAGTATTTAGAAAATCATTCCTTAGAAGAAAGTTTAACCTTTTTAATGAATGAATGTCTATTTAAGCAGTATTATGATAAAAATCAGCTGGAAAGTATACGTGCACTCTATCGCATAGCAAGTGCTTTGGAAGATCCTAAACGCTCTTACCAGGATAACATCATTAACCTTCTTACTTTCTCTGCGTTGCATTATAGTGAAATCGAACAAAGTGATTTATTTAAAGGACGTATTCCGATTATTACAATTCATCAAGCAAAAGGCTTGGAATTTGATGAGGTGTATGTAGCAGGATGTAATGAGCGTCTGTTTCCATCTTATCGGAGTATAAAAGAAAATCATTTAACAGAAGAAATGAGACTTTTTTATGTAGCGATGACAAGAGCTAAGAAAAAACTGTATCTTTCCTATCACTTAGAGGCAAAAAGAAGTATTTTTTTAGACCAAATTGCAAATCAGTATAAAGTAATAAAAAACTATAGTGAATAATACTATTTTTAGTTATAATAAAAATAGTTAGAGGTATAAAACAAATCAAGGGGGACTGACCTAATGGATAAAGACTATACTATTGTAAAAATGGAAAAACAAAAAAGCATCGCGCTGATTGCGCATGATAATCGAAAAAGAGATCTCATTAATTGGGTACAAACAAATAAAGAAATTTTAAATAAGCATTTTCTATGTGGAACAGGTACCACAGCAAGACTTATTGCAGCAGAAACAGAGCTACCTGTAACGGCATTTAATAGTGGGCCTTTAGGTGGTGACCAACAAATTGGGTGTCGTATCGTCGAATGCAAAATTGATTTTATGATTTTTTTCTGGGATCCACTTGCTTCACAACCACATGATCCAGATGTAAAAGCATTACTTCGTATTGCAGCACTCTATGATATTCCAGTAGCCACTAATCAATCTACAGCGGATTTTCTCATTACATCACCATTAATGAATGATACTTATGATCGTAAGATTATTGATTATGCAAAACGTATTAGCAAACGCACCAATCAATATGCGGAAAATAAAGAATTAAGTTAAATAATAGAAAGAAAAGTTTGATACAATTTGATAAAATTTAAAACAATTCAATACAATAAAGAATAATTATTAATTAGTATTATGTATTGCACAAATATTATAAAGTATGATATGATGAACTCATAAGCTAAGTTGTATACTGTATACAACCTAGCGACACACACATAATTATATTAGAAGTGACTTAAAAGGGGCAATGCAAATGACACATTGGAGAAATTTTAAATCAGGCAAATGGGAAAATGAAATTAATGTAAGAGACTTTATTGTTAATAACTATACAGAATATAGAGGGGACGATTCCTTCCTTGCTGGTCCAACACAAGATACTTTAGATCTTTGGGAACAATTAAGCGAATTAATGGTTAAAGAAAGAGAAAGAGGTTGCTTTGCGGATACTAAAACAATAGCAACTATCACATCTCACGCAGCAGGTTACATTAATAAAGATAAAGAAAAAATTGTTGGTCTTCAAACAGATGCACCACTTGTTAGAAGCTGTCATCCATTTGGTGGAATGAGAGTTGTAGAGAACGCTTTAAAAGCTTATGACTATGAAGT
>JAHLFQ010000130.1 GCA_018883705.1 Candidatus Cellulosilyticum pullistercoris | reverse complement strand
TGTATTTTAAAGTCTAACTTGTTACTAGGAACGTTTAGTGAAAGTATCTTTGGAATGATTTTAATGTCTTTTATTGCAGGCTATAGCGAGGATATTCCACTTAAATTACTTAGTGGAGTGACTGGTATGATCATCACACAAAAAGAAAAAAAAGAAAATAGTTAATGAAGAGCTAGAAAAGAAGCAGGTATTTCATTAGGTAGCTAACCTAATGAAATACCTGCTTTTATTATGTACGCTTATATATTTATCTAATAATAGCGAATAAAATTATCAATACAATAAATAAATTATTATAATAATTGATTTATTGTATTGATTTTTTAGAAAATTAAAAGTATAATTGCTTTAACGATTTATTACTTTACTATAATAAAGTGAGGTGCTCTATGAAAAACTTTGCATTGCATATTCCAGAAGGGGTAAAAGATTATATTGGAGAAGAAGCAGCTTTAAAAGAATGCGTTCAAAACACTATAAAAAAGATATTTAGAACAAATAGCTATAACTTAGTAGAAACACCTAGTTTTGAATATTTAGATGTATTTTCGTTAGGAGAAGAAAGCTTTCAGCAACCCAGTTTATATCATTTGGTAAGTCGTCAAGGTGAATTGATGGCACTTCGTAGTGATATGACACGATCTATTGCGAGGGTGATAGGTAGCCAAAAGGTAAATAATCTCTTACCACAACGTCTTTGTTACTTAAGTAATAGTTTCCGTTATCCAGAACGCTATCAAGGAAAGCTTCATGAGTTTACTCAAGCCGGGGTAGAACTTATTGGAAATAAGAGCCTAGAGGCTGATGCAGAAGTCATTAAGGTAGCTATTAAATGCTTACGAGAAGTAGGAGTAAGCGACTTTACAGTGCATATTGGAAGTGGAAAATTTCTAGAATACATTTTAGCTGATTTAGGTTTTAAAGAAGAAAATACAACGGATATATTTAAAGCAATCGAAGCAAAAGATGCCGTTAAGTTAAAAAGTATTTTAAAAGAAGCACAGATGAAGCCAGAGATTCTAGAACTTTTGCTAGAACTTATTCAGTGTTCAGGGAAACTTGAACTACTTCGTCGTGTTAAAGCAAAAACACCTTCATCAAGAGCCAAAGAAGCTTTAGAGAAAATGGAGCAACTTTATGAGTTACTTGAAGACTATGGGGTTAATGAATATGTCATTTTTGACTTTAGCTTAATGTCATATGGAAAATATTATACAGGAATGATGTTTCAAGTCTTTGCCCTTGGGGTTGGAAGTGCCTTAGTAGAGGGTGGGCGCTATGACCACTTACTGAGTCAATTTGGAAAAGATTTACCGGCTGTAGGATTTGGTATGCATATTAACCTTGTGATGCAACGTCTTTTAAAGCAGAAGGTACTTAGTAGACGTCAGTCTAAGAGGATGTTAGCAGTAAGTACATCTGTTACCCGTAAGGTATGTCAAGAGGTGAGTGATCACTTAAGGTCTCAAGACTTAATTGTTGAAAACTATTTATCAGATGATATCAATGAAGCGCTTATCTATGCTAAGCAAGTTGATATAGATCGTATCTTACACTTTAAGCATGGAGAACAAATCGATGTTTATCATTTAGAAAAAGGTACGATGGAACAAACAACTATTAATCAGTTATAGGGAGGATGAGTATGAATCAAATCACATTTGCACTAGCAAAGGGAAGACTAGCGAAGAAGGCTATGGAGGTTTTAAAAGGGCTCGGTATTACTTGCAGAGAAATGGAAACGGAAACTCGTAAGCTCCTATTTACCAGTGATGATGGAAATTATCGCTTTTTCTTAGCCAAGACTTCAGACGTTCCAACTTATGTAGATTATGGTGTGGCTGATATTGGTATAGTAGGTAAGGATACTATTTTAGAAGAGAATAGAAGCGTTTATGAAGTACTGGATTTAGGATTTGGAAAATGTATGATGGCTGTAGCAGGTGAGCCTTGTAAAAAGGAATTGTTACAAAGTGGAAAGCCTATTAGAGTAGCAACCAAATATCCACTGATTGCAAAGCGCTATTTTGAACAAACTCAGCGTAGTGTAGAAATTATCAAGCTTCATGGTTCTGTAGAGCTTGGACCTATTGTAGGTCTTTCAGACGTCATTGTAGATATTGTAGAAAGTGGTAAAACACTTAAAGAAAATGGGCTTGTGGTGCATGAAGTCATAGAACCTCTTTCAGCAAGATGCATTGTCAATAGTGCAAGCCTTAAAGTAAAACATGAAGAGATTCATACGTTGATTAAACAAATGGGTATAAGGTTGGGTGAACAAAAATGATAGAGATAATAAATAATAAGGAAGCATTAGAGAACTTATTAGAAGCTTTAAAAGAACGAGGCAATATGGATACAGGAGAAGCTATCTTTAAGACAAAGGAGATTGTAAGACGTGTAAAAGATGAAGGAGATGAGGCACTCTTTGAGTACACGAAAAAATTTGATTATCCTTTTATGGATGCTTCTAGTATGAGGGTTACAGAAACAGAAATGAAAGCAGCATTTGATAGTTTATCTAAAGAGCTTCAAAATGCGATGCTACTTTCAGCAAAACGCATTGAAGCTTTTCACGAAAAACAAAAACAAAATACATGGATTGATATAAAAGAAAGCGGAGAGATATTAGGACAGCGCATCATGCCTCTTGAAATAGTAGGGGTATATGTACCTGGTGGTAAAGCTGCTTATCCTTCTTCCGTATTTATGAACGTCATTCCTGCTAAAGTAGCTGGTGTTAGTCGTATTGTGATGACGACACCAGCTAATAAAGAAGGTGCTCTGAGTCAGGAAGTACTTGCGGCAGCGTATATTGCAGGGGTTAGTGAAATTTATAAAGTAGGAGGGGCACAAGCGATTGCAGCTTTGGCTTTCGGTACAGATACCATTCCTAAGGTGGATAAGATTGTAGGCCCTGGTAATATTTATGTAGCCCTTGCAAAACGTGAAGTTTTTGGTTATGTAGGGATTGATTCTATTGCAGGACCTAGTGAGATTTTAATTGTAGCTGATGAAAGTGCAAGTCCCACTTTTTTAGCAGCTGATCTCTTATCACAAGCAGAGCATGACCAGCTTGCTTCTAGTATTTTAATTACGCCTAGTAAAGGACTTGCAGAAAAGGTACAAAAGGAGATTTCACGCTTTTATGAGCAGCTACCAAGACAGGAAATTTTAAAAGAATCTTTAAAGTACTATTCTAAAATTGTTATTGCAAAGGATTTAGAGGCAGCATGTCATCTTGCTAATAGGATTGCACCTGAACATTTAGAACTTGCAGTTGAGGCGCCTTTTGAAGTACTTACAAAGATTAAAAATGCAGGGGCCATTTTCCTTGGACACTATACACCAGAGCCTGTGGGTGATTATATGGCAGGCCCTAATCATGTACTACCCACAAATGGAACTGCACGTTTCTTCTCACCACTAGGCGTAGATGATTTTGTAAAGAAAAGTAGTATTTTATCTTTTACAAAAGAAGCGTTATTACCCTTAGGGGAATCCATTGTAAAGTTTGCAAAAAGCGAAAATCTTTATGCTCATGCTCTGTCTGTGCAAGTGCGTTTAGATGAGGAGGCGAAATAATGAGATTTTTACGCAAGCGTTTTAGAAGTTTAAAACCATATCACTCAGCACATTTAACAGAGGGTATTATCTTAAATTCTAATGAAAGTCCCTATCCAGTACCTGAGGCGCTGATGACTTATATGAAGGAAAATATAGATCAGCTGCTTGTCAATCGCTACCCAGATACAGATAGTACGACACTAATAAAAGCCATTGCTAAAGCTTATGGTATTGATAAAAAAAATGTGGTATGTGGTGTTGGCTCTGATGAAATGATTGATTGCATCTTAGCCAGTGTACTTGAGGAGGATGATAAGGTACTGATTCCTCATCCCTCATTTAGTATGTATAGCCAGTTCACACTGCTTAATAGTGGCTACGCATTAAAGGTGCCTTTAAAACCAGATTTCAGCTATGACTTTGAAAAGATTAAAGAAATCATTTTAAAGCAGCAACCTAAAGTTATCTTTATTTGTAATCCCAATAATCCAACAGGCTGTATTTTATCTCAGAGGCAAATAGAAGAAATTCTTAAGATATCAGAAGGGTTAGTGATTGTGGATGAGGCCTATGAAGATTTTTCAAGTGAGGGAATTTCCGTCATTCCTTTAATTAATAAGTACAATCATTTAATTGTACTAAGAACCTTCTCCAAAGCCTATGCATTGGCAGGCATTAGAGTAGGTTATGCCATTAGTTGTGAAGAACTGATTGATTTAATCAA
>JAHLFQ010000129.1 GCA_018883705.1 Candidatus Cellulosilyticum pullistercoris | reverse complement strand
TTAACTATGATTTCTTTAAAAGAAGATTCGAAGCTGCTTATGAATATAGAAAAACAGTTATAGATACTTCATCTTGCAGGCTTATTTTCGGTGAAGCAGACTTTTTACCAGGATTAACAGTTGATAAATTTGAAGATTATTACGTAATTCAAATATCAACTTTAGGAATGGATAAATATAGAGATATAATAGTAAAAATATTAGTTGATGAATTTGGTGCTAAAGGTGTCTATGAAAGAAGTGATATTAAGACTAGAGAAATCGAAGGTCTTGAACAAACTAAAGGCTTTTTAACTGAACCTTTTGATACTAATATTGAAATAATTGAAAATGGAGTTAAGTACATAGTTGATTTAGAGAATGGTCAAAAAACAGGATTCTTCTTAGACCAAAAAGAAAATAGAGCAGCAATGCATAGAATCTGTAAAGATAAAGATGTATTAGATTGCTTTACACATACAGGATCCTTTGCTTTAAATGCAGGAATTGCAGGAGCAAAATCTGTTTTAGGTATTGATGTATCTCAACATGCTATTGATTGTGCTAGAAGAAATGCAGAACTAAATAACTTACAAGATACAGTTAAATTTGAATGTCATAATGCTTTTGATGTTCTTGGAGATTGGTCAAGAGAAGGAAAACAATTTGATGTTGTAATACTAGATCCGCCAGCATTTACAAAATCAAGAAATACAATTAAATCTGCAATTAGAGGATATAAAGAAATAAATCTTAGAGGCTTAAAAATGGTTAAGCCAGGTGGTTACTTTGCAACTTGCTCTTGTTCACACTATATGAGTGAAGAACAATTAAAGAAAACTGTTCAAGAAGCTGCTCATGATGCTAGAAGAACTTTAAGACAAGTGGAAATAAGAACTCAAAGTGCAGACCATCCAATCTTATGGAACTCCGATGAATCTTACTACTTAAAATTCTTTATATTCCAAGTAGTTTAAAAAAGTGTAAAAATATCATATCTGGGTTCCGTCGTAAACTCCAAGTCACCCTACTATGATATTTTCACACTTCAAAGCTGAAGGATGGAATTTATAAAAAGTTATTCGTATGGTAATCTTTTTATAAATTCCTAAAGGATAAAAAGAAATCCAGCCAAAAGGCTGGATTTCAATCAAAAGTTTTAATTTTATTATCTATAAAATTCTTGTGTTGCATAATAAGTATTTCCTATCTTATAAACACCTATTCCTATACTACTAAAGTTTGTTGATAATATGTTTGCTCTATGTCCTGATGAATTCATCCAATTATCCATAAATTTAGTTGCTAAAGCATTATTATCACTCATACCTTGAATATATGCAATATTTTCTCCCCATGCTCTATAGGATACCCCATCTGCCTTCATTTGTTCTGTTATTAATTTTCCTTGTAAGTCTTCATGTGAGAAATATCCATTATCCCCCATATCTTTAGACTTAATTCTAGCATAATGTTCCATAGTTGTATTATAACTTAAAGCTGGAAGTCCTGATGCTGCTCTTTCTTGATTTACTCTTTGGAATATAGCTTGTTCGATTTCTGCTATATAATTACTATCAGAAACTACTGGTTCATCACTTGGTGTTTCAGATGGTGTATTAGTATCTTGTGATGGTGTATCACTTGGAGTATTAGTATCAGTTGAAGGCTTATTGTATGACGGCCTATTATATGAAGGCTTATTATACGACGGTCTATTGGTCGGTCTATCTTTTGATATTCCTTCTACTTCACTTTCTACTTCTTCAGCAGAATTATCCGAATCACTATTTGAACCAACAACATTATCATTATTTGAACTTATATTATCATCATTATTTGCAACTTCATCATTTGGACTCTCTTTATTGGAGTTAACTTGTTCAGTAATTATATTATTATCAGTGTCAGCATTATTGCCATCTTCCATATCTGATTCATTTGAAGCTACTTCTTTCTCTTCAGTCTTTACTGTATTATCTTTAGATATTTCTCCATTAGAACTTAGAAAAATACCTCCCACACCTAATGTAGCCACCAATCCTATTGATGATATTACCATAATTAATTTTGATTTAATCATTTGTAAATCCCCCTTCAGATTCAATGTTTCGTGTCCCCATCATAGTAACATAATAATTACCTTGTCCAAATATGAGTTACTTTCTAATTATTGAAAATATTCTAACTATAGTTATTTATTATCCTTTATTCATACTTTTCCCATAAAAAAATCACATTATTTTTCTGATAATATTTTCATTAATAAAAAATTGCTCTTAAGTTGCACTATTATCAAAATAAGGTGGATTTATTTTATCTAATAAATCCACCTTATTTCACCTAATATATTCAATTTAATCATATTTTTATCATGGCAATACTACCAAATATTTTCTAGTATATTTTTATCATTCTATTGTAAATTCCCAACTTCCCTTTTGTAATAAATCTAATTCATCTATATCCAATCTTATATTACCTGTTAACTTTTCGTATACATTTAAATCTTCATAATCTATAGATATTTCTCCGATCATATTATCTATATCCCCCATACCACTAACCGATCTTGAAGTATCTCTGATTAAGTATATTAATCTATCACTTGAATCATCATTTGATAGATCAAGAAAAATTGTAATGTGATTTTTTTCCTTTTTAATCTCTGTAATGCTCACTTTATCCTCAATACCAGAGAAATTTAATTCCTTATCTAAAATATAGTCACCGTTTTTTTCAGGGTCTTTCAATGTAATTCTAGTAGGATTATTCAAATCATATCTTAAACCTACTTCTTCAACCTTAATATTAATGCCTCCACTATAATTATCTAGTATTTTATATTCTGTTCCTGTCCCTTCATTAATAGGTTCAAATCTCAATAAATTTCCGTTTTCATCCCTTACTTCTTTAATATTTATATGTCCGACATTTACATCATAATCTTTAGATACTAAAGAGCTTGAATCACTCCAAATCTTAAAATATCTTTTACCTTCTATATAGTAACTAGTTCCCCCTATTAATATTCC
>JAHLFQ010000128.1 GCA_018883705.1 Candidatus Cellulosilyticum pullistercoris | reverse complement strand
AAACTATCTAAACGTTGTTTGAAAGGATAAAGTTCACTCATATCTTCGCATTGCAAAAAGTTAAGAGCAGTTTCTGCACTTTCTAAACGACCACAAGCATTTAGTCTTGGTCCAATCTGGAAGCCTAAAGTACCTACAGAAATTTTTGAGCTAATCACTGAGGCGGCTGGGATGGCTCCTTTATTTAAAGCAATAAGTCCTGTCTTTACCATATGTCTATTCTCACCTATTAGTGGTGCCACATCACAGATTGTACCTAGTGCCACAAGTCCTTGGATACGTGCGACAATCTGTGGACTTGGTTTTAATTTAAAGTAGGACATAAGCGCCTGACCCAGTTTATAGGCAATACCAACACCCGCTAAGGTTTTATAAGGATACGAGCAATCTAATTGGTGGGGATTAATAATAGCATCAGCATCGGGTAAGGTGGGTGGTAGCTCATGATGATCTGTTACAATGATAGTCATTCCTAAAGATTTGGCATAGCTAGTTGCTTCATGAGCAGAAATACCATTATCAACTGTAATGAGTAGGCTAACACCATCGCGATAAGCATTTTCTACAATATCTTTATTAAGTCCGTAACCGTCTTTTTCACGGAGGGGTAAGTAGTGACTAATGGCTTGATAATTCAGTGCCTCAAAAACAGAAAGAAGTACATAGGTACTTGTCACACCATCCACATCATAGTCACCCACAATACGAATTTTTTCATTGTTACTCATAGCAGCTACAATAAGAGCAACAGACTTATCGATATCTTTTAGCCCTATAAAATTCTTAGGCTTTTTGGTTCCATGTATATATTCTTCAATTTCTTTTTCATTAAAGTGATTACGTTCACAAATAATAGCGGCAATAAAGTCATAAAGACCATAAGTTAGGCTAACTTTTTGGATAAGAGCCTCTTCCTCTTTGGTAAAAGCCTTTTTGATATGTTCTAGAATCGTATGCATAATAATTTCCATTCCCTTTCTATATCAATATTTTAGTCTAAGGATTAGGGAATTTCTAGTACTAAAATTTAGAAGGGTGTTGAAACTCGTAGTAGGCTATATTATAATGAAAATTAATCTTGGCTATTGTCAGGGGGCATATTTCAGGCAGGATTAAGATGTACAATTAGGTTTAAGCGTACATAGATTATGTAAGATGTCTAATAGAGTAAATGATTAACCAAATGGGTTTAAGGGAATATTATATATAATAAAAGTTAAATAAGTAGAAATAGGATTAAAAGCAATGAAGGAAAGAGTACTATAATGATTTATGTCAGAGAAGGTTCGGTTGGTGTGAGAACTTCATAAAAAGTTATAAGAAATGCATTCTGGAGCTGGATGAGTGAAAAGAAGTAGCTTATCACGATTTGCTCACGTTACGAGCCAATGAGATAAGAGCAGAGATGCTTTTAATCAGAGTGGAACCGCGACTAACTTCGCCTCTGAACTAAGAGGATGAAGTTTTTTTTATGATTTTTTTCCTATAGAAGGAGCTTCTACCTCACAATGAGTTTCAATTTTTAGATGGATGAAAAGAGGAGGAAATAGCATGGGATATGTTAAAGAGCAAATTCGGGTCATTAAGGAGAGAGACCCAGCTATTAAATCAAGTGCTGAAGTTTTTCTCTACCCTAGTTTTTATGCATTACTTTTTCATAGGTGGGGGCATTGGTTTTATAAAAGGAAACATTTCTTTGTAGCTAGGCTTATTTCACAGATAGCAAGAGGATTAACGGGAATTGAGATCCACCCTGGAGCTACTATAGGAAAAGGATTATTTATAGATCATGGTATGGGAGTTGTTATAGGTGAAACCTGTGAAATTGGAGATAATGTAACGATCTATCATGGGGTTACTTTAGGAGGAACAGGAAAAGATCATGGAAAACGTCATCCCACTATTGGAAACAATGTGATGATTAGTGCGGGCGCTAAGGTATTAGGTCCTTTTAAAGTAGGAGATAATTCTAGAATAGCCGCTAATGCAGTCGTGCTTCAAGAGATTCCTGAAGACAGTACAGTAGTAGGTATCCCGGGGAAAGTGGTACGTATTCAAGGTAAACGTGTAAATCCATGTAATGAACTTGATCAGGTTAAGATGCCTGACCCAGTAAAAATGGAAATTTGTAGGCTTAAAGAAATGATTAGCACCTTAGAAAATAAGCTTCAAACCGTTGAGACTAAATTAGGAATGGAAATCCAGCCTAACGAACCTATATTACAGAAGCCACTTGAGGGTAAATATACGTATTGTAATGAAGAATGTAGTGCTAAAGAAGCATGCAATCATTATGGGAATGAAAATAAGCCAATAAAAGATAAAAAGCAAGAGCGATCTAAATAAAAGAAATGAAGATAAGGAGATATAAGATGATTAAAATTTACAATACATTAACTAAACAAAAAGAAGAGTTTAAGCCGATTGAACCAGGTAAGGTACGCATGTATGTATGTGGTCCTACTGTATATAATCTTATTCATATAGGGAATGCAAGACCTTATATTGTATTTGATACGGTACGTCGTTACTTTGAAAGTGTAGGGTATGAAGTAAATTATGTTCAAAACTTTACGGATGTAGATGATAAAATCATTAAAAGAGCCAATGAAGAAAATCGTACAACAAATGAAGTGGTTGAAGAATATATTGCGGAAACTTTAAAAGATGTGGGGCATCTAAATGTACACCGAGCAACTTGCCATCCACGTGTTACAGAAGAAATGCCACAAATTATTGCTATGATTGAAACCTTAATTGAAAAAGGATTAGCCTATGATGCAGAAGGAACTGTATATTTTGATACAGCAGCTTTTGAGGGGTATGGTAAATTATCTAAAAAAGTATTAGAGGAACTTGAATCAGGGCGTAATGAGCGTGAGACACTTCGTCATGACCTATCTAGCGGCAAGAAGCATCCAATGGATTTCGTACTTTGGAAACCAAAGAAAGAAGGGGAACCATACTGGGAGAGTCCATGGAGTAAAGGTCGCCCAGGTTGGCATATAGAATGCTCTGCAATGGCAAAACGCTATTTAGGGGATACAATTGATATTCATGCAGGTGGTGAAGATTTAGTATTCCCTCATCATGAAAATGAAGTGGCACAAAGTGAAGGAGCGAATGGAGTAGAATTTGCACATTACTGGATGCACAATGCTTTCCTTAACATTGATAATAAAAAAATGTCTAAGTCACTTGGAAACTTTAAAACACTTAGAGATGTAGGAGAGGCATATGGTTATGATGTTGTACGTTTCTTTATGCTAAATGCACACTATAGAAGCCCACTTAACTTTAGTGCAGAACTTATGCAAGCAGCTGCAAATAGTTTAGAACGTATTAAAAATGGAGGAGCAACACTAACTTTTGCTTTAGAGCATAGTACCCTTGTAGAACTTAAAGAAGAAGAACGCGCATTAATGGAGGAACTTCCAAAATTTGAAACACGCTTTAATGAATTTATGTCAGATGATTTTAACACAGCAGATGCTATTAGTGTTATTTTTGAGCTTGTAAAGTTTGCAAATACTTATGCTAAAGAAGGTGCCTCTAAGCCATTTATTGAAGCAGTACTTACTTTATTTAATAAGCTTGTAGATATTTTAGGTTTAATTTACAAGCAAGGTGACGATACTGTAGAAGGTTTAAGTGATGAAGAAATTAAAGACTATATAGAAAAACGTAAACAAGCAAAGAAAGAAAAGAACTTTGCAGAAGCAGACCGTATTCGTGACTATCTAAAAGAACAAGGAGTGCTCATTGAGGATACAAGAGAAGGTGTACGCTTTAAACGTGTATAATGGCACGCTTATTAGATAAAACATTAAGTTATATGAGGAAGGATTAAAGAAGAAACGGCTATGGATAAACCAATTCAAGATTTACTAAAGGTCACTTCAGGCGAGTTATCGCATAAAGCTAATACCTACTCTCCATTAGCTCTTGCTTATATTGGAGATGGAGTTTATGAAATCTTTATTCGTACTTACGTCATGAATAAAGGTAATATGCCTGTTAATAAAATGCATAAAGCTTCCAGAGAACTCGTACGTGCCAGTAGCCAATCTAAGATTTACTACTTAATTGAAGAGCTACTAACAGAAGAGGAACAAGCAGTATTAAGGCGTGGACGCAATGCAAAAAGTATCTCTACGCCTAAAAATGGAGATGTGACAGAATATCGCCATGCAACAGGTTTAGAAGCACTCATTGGCTATTTATATATAGAAGGAAAAGTAGATAGAATTAAAGAGCTGATAGATGCAGGACTTAATAGATTAGGTACAGTATAAAATTTAGGTAGTATACAATAAGGAGATAAATGGCATGAAGTACGATAATAGACAAAACAAACAAGGCAGTAAATCAGGTAAAGGAAATAGAGATTATAAAACAAACGGTAAAAAAGAAGCAAAATTTATACGTGAAGTAGAAACTAGTTTTGAACTAGATCCAAATATCTTATTTGGTAGAAATGCGGTAATGGAAGCTCTAAAAGGCGAGCGTGAGATTGATAAAATTCTTATTCAAAAAGGCGAAAAAGAAGGTTCTGTTATTAAAATCATTTCTAGTGCAAAGGCAAAAAGTATTGTCGTTTTAGAGGTAGAAAAAAGTAAGCTAGATGAACTGACAGGTAGAGAAAAGCATCAAGGTGTAGTAGCTTATGTGGCAGCTCATGAATATGTATCTGTAGAGGAAATTTTAGAAGATGCAGCAGAAAAAGGAGAGCAACCATTTGTGCTGATTCTTGATAATATACAAGATCCACACAATTTAGGGGCCATCATTCGTACAGCTCATAATGCAGGTGTACATGGTATTATTATTCCTAAAAGACGTGCAGTAGGTCTTACAGGAACTGTTGCAAAATCTTCAGCAGGTGCCCTTGAGTATATGAAAGTGGCAAAAGTGAGTAATATAGTACAAACAATTCGTGAACTTAAAGAAAAAGGGTTATGGATTGCCTGCGCAGATATGGATGGGAAAACCTTATATGAAGAGAACTTAACAGGTCCTATAGGAATTGTTGTAGGAAGTGAAGGAGAAGGAGTTTCTAAATTAACCAAAGAAAACTGTGATTACGTTGTAAGTGTACCTATGTATGGAAAGGTAACTTCACTTAATGCTTCAGTTGCTGCTAGTTTAATGGTTTATGAAGTGGTTAGACAAAGAAATTTCTAGTATAAAGCTTAGAAAATAAATTAAGTATTAAAGTACACCTCTAGTACACATTTGATGCAAAGTCAAATGAACTTGTATTAAGGTGTACTTTTTTGTTTAGAGTTATTGTATAGATTTATTAAATCAAGAAGAAATAGAGTATAGGCCTAAATTTGGAGTATTAACAAACCTATTTTTATAGTGTATACTAAAAATAATATTTATTGATATGAGATAAAAAACGGCTGATCAGCAAGTGAATGACTTAGAAGAAATGAATACTAAATCCACTTGAAAATTGGAACAACTATGTCGTGGGGATGTAGAGTAAGGAGAAGAGATGCCATTAACAAATGAAACAAGACAACCAATAGAAGCTTTAGAAACGATGTCAGATGAAGCACTTATTGCGCTCTATAGAGAAGGGGAGAATAATGCTATTGACCTTCTCGTTCAGCGCTATAAGAAGCTTGTACGTAATAAAATAAGAGTTAATTTTTTCGTTGGTGCAGATAAAGATGACCTTATTCAAGAAGGAATGATAGGTCTTTTTAAAGCAATCTGTGACTATAATCCAGAAAAAGAGGCAAGTTTCAAATCTTTTGCTACTTTGTGTGTAACAAGACAAATAAGTACAGCTTTTAGAGCAGTATCAAGACAAAAACATATTCCGCTTAATCGAAGTGTTTCACTTAGTGTACCTATTGGTAAATCATCTGATGAAGAGGATGAAGGGATTACATTAATGGATGTTATCAAAAATAATGTGTTACCTACACCAGAAGAAGAGGTCATTAGTAAAGAGAATGTAGAAGATATCAATGACTATATCGTTAAGTCACTAAGTGATTTAGAAATAGAGGTATTACATCTATATATGGAAGGGAAAAACTACAAGGAGATTGCTAAGCTCTTAGATAAAACGCCTAAGTCTATAGATAATGCCCTTCAGCGTATCAAGAAAAAACTTGAAGGTGTAAAGAGATAAATCTAGAGTAAAGTCATTAAAAAGGAGCCATTCTGAAATAGAATGGCTCCTTTTTAATTGATAATACATGAAGTGATAATTAGTCTAGAAGCAGCGAGGAAGTACGTCTTCAATGTTGTCAATACGGTTAAAGTTAAAGTATACGATTCTTTGTGTGCAAGGATTAACAGCTTTAAGGAAACATTTGCCGATACCTACGATAACAACACACATTTTACAACCATCTACATGAATAATAACTCTTTGATTGGTTAATCTGCGAGCTGCATCTCTTAAGCTATCCTCACAGTCGCAGTCATTATTATTGTTAAATGGGCAAGAAATACCTGTTAAGTCGTCGTTGTTATGATGTTTGTCACAGCAGCAGTCATTATTAAAGTTATCACAGTCATTAGAGCAGAATCCATGATTGTGAGAAAAGAAATTTCTATTATTATTTCCACAGCAACTCATATTAAGTCCTCCTTATTTCATTAAAAGATTGTGACATCGAATTAGCATTGAGGTAAACATTCCTCTATATAATCGATACGATCGAAGTTAAAGTATCTAATATTACCAGAACCAAGCTCTATTGCACGAATATAGCAAGGGCAGACTTGAGAAATGATGACACAGAAGCTACAACGATTGGAGTGAATAATAACTTTTTGATTTACAAGACAAGCTAAGTCATGTTGAAATGCCATATGAATACCTCCTAAAACATAATAGTAAA
The DNA here is from genome assembly GCA_018883705.1 of Candidatus Cellulosilyticum pullistercoris. Classification (GTDB taxonomy): domain Bacteria; phylum Bacillota; class Clostridia; order Lachnospirales; family Cellulosilyticaceae; genus Cellulosilyticum; species Cellulosilyticum pullistercoris. Next base: position 6,682 of record JAHLFQ010000128.1, on the reverse strand, counting down.
ACTATTTTATAGAGAAGCAGGTTACGACCTGCATTACATTTCTCTAATATAAGGTATGAAGCTTTTAGGATTAATGTTACAAATAAGTCTAAAAAAATACAATATAACTTATTATTTTAAATATTAAAAAACATGACAAATAGTAATATTATTTTGCAATTGTTACATAAGATGTTATAATCATATAAAACATGATTTAGGATATATATGGAGAAAGGGAGAATCATAAAAATGCTATATACAAGTACACGTCGTAAATTAAATCCTATTACTGCAACTAAGGCTATTTTACAAGGAATTTCTTCTGAAGGAGGATTATTTGTACCTACGAAACTTCCTAAGATGGATTTTACAGTAGATGAACTTTCAAAATGGTCCTATCAAGAAATAGCTTACCGCGTCATGCGCCTATTCTTTGATGAAATTCAAGATGAGGATCTAAAATATTGCATTAATCATGCTTATGATGAAAAATTTGACACAAAAGAGATTGCACCTCTTGTACATACCAAAACAGGTCACTTTTTAGAACTTTTCCATGGACCTACTATCGCTTTTAAGGACATGGCGCTTTCTATTCTTCCTTATTTAATGCTTACAAGTAAACGTTATAATGGAGAAGAAAAAGATATTGTTATTTTAACTGCCACATCAGGAGATACAGGAAAAGCTGCACTTGAGGGGTTTGCAAACGTGGCAGGTACAAAAATTATTGTCTTTTTCCCACAAGATGGTGTAAGTGAAGTTCAAAAACAACAAATGCTTACAACAGAAGGTGAAAATACATGTGTAATAGGGGTTAGAGGAAACTTTGATGATTGCCAATCTACAGTAAAAGAGATTTTTCAAGATCAAGTTTTCGCAGAAGAATTATCAAGTAAGAATTATAAATTCTCTTCAGCTAATTCAATTAATGTAGGACGTCTTGTGCCTCAAGTTGCTTACTATTTTGCAGCTTATGGAAAAATGTTAAGAGATGGTAAGGTAGTAGCAGGAGAGGCGATGAATGTTGTCGTGCCAACAGGAAACTTTGGTAATATTTTAGCGGCCTACTATGCAAAAGAAATGGGTCTTCCTATTGGCAAGCTTATTTGCGCCTCTAATAGTAATAAAGTATTATTTGATTTCTTTGAATCTGGTACTTATGATCGTAATAGACCATTCTTCCTAACTGAATCACCATCTATGGATATCTTAATTTCAAGTAACCTAGAAAGGCTTCTATATCACATTTCAGGAGAAGATACAGAGCTTGTTAGTGATATGATGACTGCACTTAAAGAAGAAGGTAAATATGCTGTTACAGATAAGATGAGAGAAGGTCTAAAAGACTTCTATGGTGGTTATGCAGATGATGTTAAAACAAAAGCATATATTAAGAAAGTTTATGAAGAAGAAGGATATCTAATGGATACACATACAGCGGTTGCTTATGCTGTATATGATGATTATTTAAAAGAAACGAAAGACGAAACACCAACAGTGATTGTTTCTACAGCCAGCCCTTATAAATTTACACATAGTGTTATGACGGCTCTAGACAGTAAATATGAAGAAATAGGAGATTTCAAACTTTTAGAAGAGATGCATCACCTAATAAAAGGAGATATGCCTAAAGCAATGGATCAAATTGAAACTAGAAAAATTTGGCATAAAGAAGTATGTGATGTAAGTCAGATGAAAGAAATGGTGAGGAAATTCTTGGTATAATTAGGGCATTATATCGACTCATACTTTTAATAAATCTAAAAAAGGTAGAAATTTTATCAGAATAAGTTAAAATAAAGAGTAGTAAAAAGTCAAGAAGTAATGTATAATAATTATGCTATATAAGTACTGCATACAGTAGTAGAGTACGAAGATATTACAAAGTGATTAATATTTTGTGTGCATTCTACCGGAAATAAACTCAAGCTAGTATAAACAAAGTAAATTAGATATGTTATACTAATAAAAGATTATGGGCACATGCTTAAAGTAAGAAAAGGAGAATACCAATGACATTATTTGAATCATGGAATAATTATGGTGAAGATGCAAAAGAAAGATCAGTAGAAGAATACAAAAAAGTTGTAGAAAACTACTTAGGAAGAGAAAGAGATATCTATGCATATATGCTTTCTCATACAGATGAAATTTTAGAAGGAACTATTGCAGAGCTTGGTAAACGATTCAACATGGATGAAGTTGAATTCTTAGGTTTTGTTGATGGTATTAACACAAGTTTAGTAAATGGTGAATATGACTTAACTGATTTCACAGGTGAATCAGTTGTTAAATTAGAAGTAGATCTTAAAAAATTATACTGGAATATGTTAGATGCTAAAGCTGAATGGCTTTACAATTTACCACAATGGGATACTTTATTAACTGATATTGAAAGAGCAACAATTAAAAGAGAATACAACAAAACCAAAACAGTTGTTAAAGCTAAAAAAGTGGGTCGTAATGAACCATGTCCATGTGGTAGTGGTAAAAAATACAAACAATGTTGTGGAAAATAACTGCTCATCTGAGCAGTTATTTTTTATAGGATATGAAATCTTATAAAGGGGAAGAATGGATGATCATCCACTTTTAAAAATAGAAAGGAGTTTTCGAGTGAATATTAAATGGTCATATTATTTAATTATAGGTATTTATATTTTACTTATCGCGTTAAGAATTATCAATTATTTAAATGAAACAGCATATAAAAAAGAAAACTCACATTATCGTAAGGTGTTTTCTATTAAAAAGGACTTTTTTACAACGGTCACTTTAATTTGTATCGTCGTAACGTTAGCGATTAATATTGCAGCATTTATGGGCGGAAAAGCCTTTAATACAGATAGTATTATTATTACACTACTTATTATTGGCTTTACTATGATTAATAGCTTTACGTTTATCTTATTTTCAGAGGAATCATCTACTATTTGTTTATTAGGATATAGATTAAAAGCTGGTGATATTGAAAATATTAAAGTTAAAGAAGGTAAAAATAAAGATGTTTTAAATATAACTTTTAATCGCGAGATAGAGAGTTATAATTATGCGAAAATCTTGGTTTATGGTAAGTATAAGAAAGATTTAGGAAATCTTTTTATAAATTTGCAAGATAAAAAGGAAGAAAAATAATAAAAAAGAGATAGGTATCCTTGTAAAGGATACCTATCTCTTTTTTATATAAAAGTTAAATAATATTGAAAATCTATAAATTGTATAAAAATTATCAAAATAATTATCTGAAACTTATATAAAAATAAGAAATAATTAAAATATTTTATCAAAATGGTACTAAAATATATAAATAAACATACATAATAAACAAAAAAATAGATGAAGTATACGTAACAAAAATATAAAAAATTATGTAAATTAATAAAATTAATAATTTTTAACTTTATTTTTATATATAAAGTGATATGATTATATGATATATCAATACTATTAAAGTAGTAAGTGAGGAATTGCTATGAATGAAATTATAAAACAAATTGCCCAAATAGATTCTGTTGCTGTCAGTAATAGAAAAAATAGTGAACAGGCCTTAAAAGAAAGAAAAGACCAGTATGAGAAAGAGATTCTGGACTATAGAGAAGCAAGCTTAAAAAGGGCCAATGAAAAGGCTAATGAAATTTATAATCAAATCATTGGAACAAGTGAAACCGGTTATCACTTAGAAGAAGAACAGTATAAAAAATTATCGTTAGTTGCTCAAAGTCGTTACTTAGAAGTTGAAGAAACATTGCTTAATGAAGTTTTTGACGAACTATTTAGAGTGGAGGAATAGTATGAATCCTTTTGCATCTTATAGAGCGATTAATACCAAGCTGCATGCTAAGAGACGAATTCTTTTATCTGATGCAGAGTGGATCAAAATAGCGCAGTGTAAGAATGTTGGTCAAATAGTAGAGTTTTTAAAAAAGCGTGAAGGCTATAAAAGTCTTATGACAGTTTATAATACCAATGACTTACATCGTTCAGAATTGGAGATTGTCCTAGATCGTTATCTTGTAAATGAAATTGAGGATATGCTTCATTATTTTTCTGGGAACTATAAAGAGTTTTTTAAGACTCTTTTAATGGAATATGAAATTCATGACTTAGGTCTTATTCTTAGGAGCATTACTAGTAATGAAGATATGACTGATATAGAAAGTTTATTTGTGCATTCTAAAAAATGGGAGAGGGTTAATTATCAGAAGCTCATAGCTTGTAAGAATGTGCTTCAGTTTATTGAGGGTTTAAAAGGTAGTAGTTATTATATGGCACTTAAGACAATGACTCAAGAAGATCTAGCAAAGAGAGAGTTTCATATGGAAATGAAACTTTATATGCTATTTTATAGTGAACTTACCCAGAAAGCTACTAGACTCAATAAAAAAGATGAAGCCATTGCAAAGAGACTCATTGGAACGAAAATAGACTTTTTAAATACACAATGGATTTATAGAGCACTTAAGTATTATGATATTTCACCTGAAGAAATTTTGATTTATAGTTTACCAAATGGTAATAGGTTAGATTATCGGAAGTTAAAGACTCTTAGTTATGCAAAAGATGTAGAGACGTTTAAGAAGCTTGTAGAGAAATATCTCTCATATCCATTATTTAAAGATAACTGTGATGCATATCTTGACTGTAACACAGAACGCTATCTTTATCGTTTGGCAACTAGAATCAATAAAGATGATGAAAGCATAGCCGCATCTATATCATACATATATATACTGGGTATTGAAGTGAATGATTTAGTGTCATTAACAGAAGGAATTAGGTACGCTGTACCAGAAACTGAGCTAAGTAGATTCTTAGTTCATACTATATAATGAGCGGAGGGAGTCCACATGGCAATTGAAAAGATGAAGCTCCTAAGTCTGGTCGGGACAAGGAATGAAGAACATGCCATACTTCAAGAATTAGTACTTTCTCAAAAGGTACATATTAACTTGGAGAATAGCGAAACTTATGGAAATAACTATATTATGCACGAATATGAAGCCATGCTGCCGTCAGGAGAAAAGGTTCAAGAAGAAAATGATGCTGAGACCGAAAGTGTATGCCGAGGTGCCATTACAGAAGTAGAAAAGATCGCATCAGAATTACAGATTGATTTAAAGGTCATATTAGATCAAATTAAATCCTACTCCAAAGCACAGGCTTTAGCAGATTTACAGGCACTTAAAGAAAAAATGGGGCCTAATATAGAATCTATTATGGAGAAAAGAAAGCAAGTAAGTAGAATTGAAACGTTAAGTAAGAATCTAAGTTACTTTAATAAAGAAATTGATTTTACAATACTTAATTCACTTAAGTATATTAAGTATGAAGTGGGGATGCTTTCTAGAGAAAATCGTTTACATATCAAGAAGAATTATGAAAATATTAGTGCACTTGTATTTGAGATTGGGGAAGTCGAAGCCTCTAAAGAGGACATTTATATTGTATTTTACTTAGGGGAGCTAGAGGAAGAAACGCATAAACTGCTAAAATCACTTAATTGGCAAGTATTAGAAATCGATGAAGACCTTAGAGATGGTGTAGACACTTGCAAAGCGGAAAATGAGAAAAAGTTAGAAATTTTAAAGAAACAGATTTCTGTTTTAGAAAAAGATATTTTTGAAACAAAATCAGAATTAGTAAGTAAGCTTGGTAGAATTTATTCACGTATGCAATTAGAACTTAAAATCTTAGAGATTAAAGAGCATTTATTTAGAGGAAACAATGTGTTCGTATTAAATGCATGGATTCGAGCAAGAGATTATAACAAGTTAGAAGAAAAGGTGTCAGGCATAACAGACAAATATGTTATGATGGCTAGAAAAGCAAGTGATCTAGGTGAAGAAGTGATGCCGCCTACACTTCTAAAAAATAACTGGTTATTTAGACCGTTTGAGATGATTGTTAAGCTTTATGGATTACCTAGTTACAATGAGATTGATCCTACTCCATTTTTAGCCATTACATTTTGCTTAATGTTTGGCATTATGTTTGGAGATGTGGGTCAAGGATTAGTATATTTTCTAGCTGGCGTTTTTATTGCCAATAAGATTCCGGCAGCTTCAGGCATTCTAAAACGATTAGGGGCAAGTTCTATTTTATTTGGATTTGTATATGGTAGTGTATTTGGGTTAGAAGATATTCCAGTCATTAGAGATATCGCACTGGTTCATGGAGGGCCACTTAATAGACCTAATATCATGCCGGTTCTTATTGCGGGAGTTGTATTTGGGGTAGCTGTTTTAACTGTCTCATTTGCAATTGGTATCATCAATGCTTTAAGAAGAAAAGATATTGAAAGTGCGTTTTTTGGTAAGAATGGTGTGGCAGGTTATTTCTTCTTTATAGGACTTATTTGTACAGCACTATGTATTGTTGGTGTGATTCCAATACCGATTATAGTTCCTATTTTAGTTATGATTTCAATGTTAGTTATCATGGTTTTCAAGGAACCACTGACACATTTAATGGAAGGAAGTCGTCCGCTTATTAAGGGTGATAAAGGGTCTTACTATATTGAAAGTGGTTTTGAAGGGGTAGAAACGATTCTTTCTACACTTAGTAACTCTATTTCGTTTATTCGTGTAGGGGCATTTGCACTCAATCATGCAGGTCTATTTATGGCCTTTAAGGTAATGGCAGAAATGGTACCAGGTGAGATTACAAAATTTATCATTTTAGTACTTGGTAATATTCT
>JAHLFQ010000127.1 GCA_018883705.1 Candidatus Cellulosilyticum pullistercoris | reverse complement strand
CTTTTTTATGATTAAGCGTTAAAACCAAAGTAATTGTTTGTATTGTTGAAAGAAATATCTGATACAATTTGACCAAGTGTAGTCATATCAGCTGGATATTCACCATTTTCTACCCATGTACCAAGTAAGTTACAAAGGATACGTCTGAAATAATCGTGTCTTGTATAAGATAAGAAACTTCTTGAGTCTGTAAGCATACCTACAAAGTTACCAAGAACTGAAAGGTTAGCAAGACTTGTCATTTGATCAATCATACCTTGTTTTGTATCATTGAACCACCAAGCAGAACCTTGTTGGATTTTACCAGCTACTTCAGAGCCTTGGAAGCATCCTAAAATAGTTCCGATTGATGCATTATCATTAGGATTTAATGAATAAATAATTGTTTTTGGAAGTTGATTTTTTGCTTGTAAAGCATTAAGGAATGCAGCTGTTCCTTCTGCACAGTTACGAGTATTGATGCAGTCAAATCCTGTGTCAGGACCAAGTTTAGCAAACATAGCTTTGTTATTATCACGGATTGCACCATAGTGAAGTTGCATTACCCATCCACGTTTAGCATAAGCTTCTCCGAAGAAAACTAAAAGAGCTGTTTTGTATTTTTCCATTTCGTCATGAGAAATAGTTTCACCAGCTAAAGCTTTTTTGAAGATACCATCTACTTCTTCAGCTGGAGCTGCATTATAAAGTACATAGTCAAGACCATGGTCAGATGCACGGCAACCCATATCATGGAAGAAGTCTAAACGAATATTTAAAGCAACAAATAAGCTTTCAAGATTTGTAATAGCAATCTCACTTACTTCTGCAAGATGTCTTATGTAAGAAGCGAAAGTTTCTTTTTCAATATTAACAACTTTATCTGGTCTCCATGCTGGAAGAACTTTCACATTGCATGTGCTATCAGCAGCAATTTTTTTGTGGTATTCAAGACTGTCAACAGGATCATCTGTTGTACAAATTAATTTAACATCAGACATATCAATGATATCTCTTACATTTAACTTTCCTGATTGTAATTTTTCATTACAAAGATTCCAAACTTCTTCAGCAGTTTCTCCGTTTAATACACCTTCATAACCAAAGTATTTTCTAAGTTCAAGGTGTGTCCAGTGGTAAAGAGGGTTACCAATAGCTTTTGGAAGTGTTTCAGCCCATTTTTGGAATTTTTCTCTATCTGTTGCATCACCAGTAATGTATTTTTCATCTACACCATTTGAACGCATTGCACGCCATTTGTAGTGATCTCCACCAAGCCATACTTCAGTGATGTTTTTGAACTGTCTGTTTTCAGCAATTTCAGCAGGATTGATATGACAGTGGTAGTCAATGATAGGCATTTTTGCTGCATACTCATGATATAAGGTTTTTGCTGTTTCATTTGATAATAAAAAATCTTTGTCCATAAATTGTTTCATGATTCAATCTCCTTAAAATTTTTATAGTTTAAAGGTGTCTCGTTCTACTAGTTTGGCAGAGAGAGTCATCTTAGGGGTAACAGTTTTGTTATCAAATACATCGCGAAGCACATTTATTGCTGTATTACATAAGGTATCTACCATGTTATCAACACTTGTAAGCTTTGGCATGCTACATTCACATAATAAGGAATTATTAAAACCTATTACAGGTATATCCTCGGGAACTTTATACCCTTTTTTATAAAGTGCATGCATTGCAGAAATAGCAAGTAAATCCTCAGAAGCTAAAACAGCAGAGAAAGGAATTCCCTTATTCATAAGATGAGTGACAGCTGCCTCAATAGAAGCAGGTTCTTTATCTACTTTAAGGGTTAATGCAGAAGGAACAGGAAGACCGCAATCTTTAAGGGCAGCACGGTAACCATTTAACTTTTGCATACCACTGTAACTTTCCACATCATATAAGTAAAGAATGTCATGACAGCCCTTCTTAATAAGTGCTACTACATTTTCATACATAGCAGTGTATTCATCACAGGTTACACAATAAGTATTAGGGACATCGATGAGCCCATTTATAATAATGGTAGGTACCTTAGAAGCAGCTTTTTCAATGTGAGAGTTATCACTTTCTTCTTTAAAGGTAGAACCAATTATAATAAGTGCATCGACACGCTTAGCTAAAAGTAAGTCGATATACTTTTGTTTATCCCCTAGTTTATTTCCTGTTGAACAAAGTAATGAATCATATCCATATTGTCTTAAAGCATTTTCAATAATAGAAACAGCCTTAGCATAATAAATATCGGAAACGTCCGTACATAAGATACCAATCATTTTCATGGTATTAAGATTAAGGCCACGTGCGAAGATATTAGGTGTATAGCCTTCTTCGTTAATAACACGTAAGACCTTTTCCTTCGTTTTAGCGCTTACGTTTGGACTGCCGTTCAATACTCTAGAGACTGTTGCAATAGAGACTCCAGCTTTAGTGGCAATATCATAAATATTCAATAGTACTTCATCCTTTCATTTGTGTTATGTAAGTGCTTTCATTTTTATTATAAAATCTGTAAAAAACAAAGTCAATTACTAAAAAAAAATTTTGAAACATTATTGACTTTTACGAAATATATTATTACAATTTGAAATGTAAGTGCTTACAAAATGGGCGCTAATTTATGGAGGGATAACATGAAAAGAGTAAATGAAGGTATTAACAAAAAACAACGTCCTCTTAAAGTTATGCAATATGGTGAAGGTAACTTCTTAAGAGCATTCGTAGAACAAATGATTGATGTAGCAAATGAAAAAGGATGTTTTGATGGATCAGTTGCACTAGTAAAACCAATTACATTTGGTAACTTAGATCGTTTTAAAGCACAAGACAATACATATACTGTTATTCTTAGAGGAAAAGCAAACGGGGAAACAGTTAATGAAAAAAGAATCATTACTTGTGTAAGTGATGCTGTTGCAGCTAATGAAGATTATGCAGCTTACGATGCATTATCAAAATGCGAAACATTAGAATTTATTGTATCTAATACAACTGAAGCAGGGATTGTTTATGACGAGAGTGATCAATTTGAACTCACACCTCCAAATACATACCCAGGTAAGCTTACTAAGTTTCTTTATGACCGCTTTACATACTTTAAAGGAGATCAATCTAAAGGATTAATCATTCTTCCTGTAGAGCTCATTGAGAAAAACGGAGAAAAATTAAAAGAGTGTGTCCTTAAGTTCGTTGAACTTTGGAACCTTGGTGCAGACTTTAAAGCTTGGATTGAAGAAGCTAATATTTTCTGCAATACATTAGTTGACCGTATTGTAACAGGTTACCCAAGAGAAGAAGCTGAAGCTCTTTGCAAGGAAATGGGTTATCAAGATGACCTTATTGACGTAGCAGAACCATTTGGTCTTTGGGTCATTGAAAGTGATAAAGATATTTCTGATCGTTTACCACTTGATAAAGCTGGTTGCAACGTTGTATTTACAGATAACTTAAAACCATACAGAGATCGTAAAGTGCGTATCTTAAATGGTGGTCACACAGGTACAGTACTTGCTGGTTACCTTGCTGGTCAAGATATCGTAAGAGACTGTATGCACGATACAACTATTCGTACTTATATGGAACGCTTATTATTTGATGAAATCGTTCCAACAGTAGATCTTCCACACGATGAAGTAGTTGAATTTACAAATTCAGTTATTGAACGTTTTGAAAATCCATTTATCGATCACAGTGTACTTGCTATTTCACTTAACTCAGTATCTAAATGGAGAGCAAGAAACCTTGTAAGTTTCCACGATCATTATGAAAAACACGGTAGCATTCCAAAATATTTAACATTCTCATTTGCTGCACTTATGGCATTCTACTCTTCAGATAATTATGTAGATGGCGTATTAACAGGTAAACGTGGCAATGATGAATACAAAATTATGGATGATGCAGATGTACTTGAATTCTTCGGAACACGTGTAGGAAAAGTAGATACAGCTACTTTAGTTAAAGACTTTACATCAAACACAAAATTCTGGGGTAAAGATTTAGGTGAGTATGCTAACTTCAATGAAACGGTTATTGCTCACTTAGAAAAAATTGCTGCAGTTGGTATGAGAAAAACATTAGAAGATTTAATTGGAGAATAAGCCTATGTTAAATTTCTTAAAAATTAATGAACTTGATAATGTAGAAGTAGCATTAAAAGAATCAGATGGTATTCCAGCTGGACATAAAAGAGCACTTAAAGCGATTAAAAAAGGTGAGCCAATTATCAAATATGGTAATCCAATTGGTATTGCTACAGCAGATATTGCTGAAGGTGAATGGGTACATATTCATAATTTAAAAACTGGTCTTGGTGATTTACTTGAATATACCTATGAGCCAGAAGTAAAACCATTAGCTGAGCAAAAAACCGCTACTTTTATGGGATATAAAAGATTAGATGGCAAAGTGGGAATTCGTAATGAAGTATGGATTATCCCAACTGTTGGCTGTGTGAATAACATTGCTCAAATTATTGAAAGAAAAAGCCAAGATTTAATCAAAGGTTCTGTAGAAGGCATTCATGCTTTTGCACATCCTTATGGTTGTTCACAACTTGGTGAAGATCATTTAAATACACAAAAAGCATTAGCTGGTCTTATTAATCATCCTAATGCTGGGGCGGTACTAGTACTTGGACTTGGGTGTGAAAATAATACAATAGATGGCCTCAAACAAGTAATTGGTGACTATGATGAAAACAGAGTAAAATTCATTGTATGTCAAGAACATGAAGATGAAGTGGCAGTAGCTTTAGAAGTGCTAGCTGGACTTGTTGATTTTGCAGCAGGATTTACTAGAGAAGAAGTGCCAGCTTCTGAGCTAGTGATTGGTCTTAAATGCGGTGGTTCAGATGGCTTCTCTGGAATCACTGCAAACCCACTAGTTGGAGCAATTTCAGATAAACTTATTAGTCAAGGTGGAACAAGTATGTTAACTGAAGTACCAGAGATGTTTGGTGCTGAAACATTACTTATGAAACGTTGTGTCAATGAAGAAGTCTTTAATAAAACAGTATCACTTATCAATAACTTTAAAACATACTTCATTAAACATGACCAAGTAGTTTATGAAAATCCATCACCAGGAAATAAAAAAGGTGGTATTTCTACACTTGAAGATAAATCATTAGGATGTACTCAAAAAGGTGGTAGTGCACCAGTTGTGGATGTTCTTACTTATGGTGAACCAGTAAAAACAAAAGGTTTAAACCTTCTTCAAGGACCAGGAAACGACCTTGTAGCAGCTACAGCTTTATCTGTATCGGGAGCTCATATAGTTCTCTTTACAACAGGACGTGGTACACCATTTGGTGCACCAGTTCCAACTGTAAAGATTTCAAGTAATAATGAGCTTTATGCTAAGAAGAAAAATTGGATTGATTTTAATGCAGGACAGCTTTTATCAGGAAAAACAATGGATGAAGTATCAACTGAGTTCTATAACTACATTCTTGATTTAGCTTCAGGAAGAATTCAATCTAAAAATGAAGAGCAAGGTATTCGTGACTTAGCAATCTTTAAAGATGGTGTAACTTTATAATAAAAACATTTCTAGTAAATATAATGAATTATAAGAATAGATATTTAAAATTACCTACAAGTCTAAGGCTTGTAGGTAAAAGTATAGTTGCTTAATGATAAAAAGTAATTTATTACTTTTTTATTTAAGAAAATTTAAAAGTAGAAAGGAGTTATGATTATGGAAGTAAGATATAGTGTAAGCCCTAAAGAAGGCAAACATATGACAACAGAGGAGCTTCGTGAAAACTTTTTAATTGAGAACCTATTTGTGCCAGGTGAAATTAAATTCATTTATAGCCATGTAGACCGTATCATCGTTGGAGCAGCTGTACCAACTGATAAACCACTTGCTATAGAAGGTTCTAAAGAACTTGGTAGTGACTACTTTTTAGAAAGAAGAGAAATGGGTGTTATCAATATTGGTGGTACTGGTGTCATTGTAGTAGACGGGCAAAGAGTAGAGATGGAAACAAAAGCTGGTCTTTACATAGGAAAAGAAACTAAAGAAGTTTCTTTTGAAAGTGTAGATGCTGCAAACCCAGCTAAATTCTACATTAATAGTGCGCCTGCACATGCTGTTTATCCACTTCACAAAATTGGCTATGCAGATGCTAATAAACGTTACTTAGGAACTCCAGAAGAAGCTAACGTACGTACACTTAATCAATACATTCATCCAGATGTATGTAAAAGCTGTCAACTTTCAATGGGTATGACAGAGCTTCAATCAGGAAGCTTATGGAATACAATGCCTTCACATACACATGAAAGAAGAATGGAAGTATACTTATACTTCGATATGTCAGATAATGATGTTGTATTCCATATGATGGGTCAACCAGAGGAAACAAGACATATCGTTATGAAAAATGAAGAAGCTGTTATTTCACCAAGCTGGTCAATCCACAGTGGTGTAGGTACTAAAGCGTATACTTTCATCTGGGGTATGGTTGGTGAGAACCAAAACTTTGATGATATGGATCATATCCAAACTAGAGATTTAAAATAGTAGTTATAACCTAAAATTTGTTTTGTAGTATAAATGATAATCGATTAAAAATACAATGAAGATACTTTAAATTACCCTCAATTAAAAGCACTACTTTATAGCTGAAAAAAGTAGTGCTTTTATTCTTAAATAAAAGATGATAAGTATTGATGTCCAAAGACTAAATTTGAGAAATTATATGGTTATTTTAAAAAAGTATTGAATTTAAAAACTAAAATCTATAAGATAGAATATAACTACAACATATGATTTAAATAAGAAAAGTAGATTGCTAATTAGAAATAGAAATAGAGATAGAGAGAAAAAAAGATATTAAAGGGATTGAATAAAAATAAATAGATAAAATCATTGAAGGAGAGGGGTAAAAAAATGCATATTGGATTAAGAGCACATGATTATGGAAAATTACCTTTAGAAGAATTATTTAAGAGAATTAGTGATGATGGTTTTCATGCGATTCAATTAGCTATTCCAAAGGCTATTGAAGGTGTAAATAGCTTAGATGATGATGTAGATGAGAAGTTATTAAAAGATATTAAAGCAGCTATGGAAAAATATGATATCGCTATTCCTGTATTTGGTTGTTATGTAGAACTTGGTCATCGTGATCCAGTAGAAAGACAAAAACATGTGAACCGTTTCTTAAAAGGTATGGATTTTGCAAAGTATTTAGGTGCAAGATGTATTGGGTCTGAAACAACCAATTTTCCTCTTGATGGCTCAGTAGAAGAAAGAAAAGAAGCTTTTGAGGGGCTTGTGGATTCTGTGTCACAAATCGTTAAAAAAGGTGAGGAAATTGGCCTTGATGTAGCGATTGAACCTGTTGCAAGACATACCTTAAATACTCCACAACTCGCCAAAGAATTACTTACGAGAATCCCATCAGATAGACTTAAAATTATTTTAGATCCTGTTAACTTACTGACAGCAGAAAATATTCATAGGCAAGATACTTTATATGATGAGTGTTTTGAAGCCTTTGGTGATAAGATTTGGGCACTTCATATGAAGGGGATTAAACGTGATGCTGAGGGCAACTTAGAAAAAGCCAGCTTTGAAGAGAATGAAGCAAACTTTAAAAAAGTAATTGACTGGGTAAAAGTTAATATGCCAGAAACTACAGTACTTAGAGAAGAAATTAAACCAGATCATGCAAAAGTAGATTATGTCTATATGAAAAGTTTAGTTGAAGGCTAAGTAGGATTAATTGAAATAAGTTTTAAAATAAATAAGGCATAACTTGTATTCGTTTTTAGAATAACAAGTTATGCCTTATTACATTTTATTGCCAAGGAGTCCAATGATCATCTCCACTAAGGACAGCTTCACGAGTGTAGTCATTTGCTTCATTATCAGTAAGTACATGACTAAAATCTACACGTTTAGAAAGGTCAGCTCCAACCCCTGTGTTATGGTATTCTGCAAAGAAGCTTTGTGTATTAGCTTCTTCTTTATTCCAGTTATGCCATCCCTCAGCTTTAATATGAGCGGCTATATCACCTGTCTCTTATACACATCTGACGCTGCCGACGATAGTAACGGGTGGT
>JAHLFQ010000017.1 GCA_018883705.1 Candidatus Cellulosilyticum pullistercoris | reverse complement strand
ATGAGTTGGGCTAAAATCAATACGAAACTGCTTACGAACAAGTCAGATGCTACTATCGCTGATTTAATAACCGATGGTTGCAATATGGGTATTAAATCTGTTTGTCGTTATGAAAATCAGTATCAAATGGCCGAGCCCGTAGCAACACAATATGCAAATCAGCTTATTGCTATTGAAGAGCAACTTGCAAATGAACTTAGACCCTATTTATAGGGTCTATTTTGTTAATTCTATTTCTTCTGTTTTTAACTCAATTCCTGTAGCATTATATTACTTTTCTTACACTTTCGAATATTCTTGTGCCTATATTACTTACTTCTATATTACCATCTACAAATAACCAATTAGTTGCTGCTTCAACAGCTGGCATTTCAATATAGTCTGCAAGTGCTAAACCTAATTCTTTTACATATTCGATAACAAGCTTACTCACTTCTTTTGCACTAAGTTTCATAGCATAGTCGTATGTTCTTTCGTCTCCCATTGTACCTAATGAGGAGTAAATTGACATCATTTCCATATAAAGTACTTTGACAATTCCCTACAATATATGTTTAACTTATGTCTATGAAGCATATATTAAAGGTCTTCTAAAAGTTACAAATTTTACACGAAGAGGAAATAAAAAATGAAAATTGGATTTGACAATCATCAGTACTTAACTATGCAATCTGAACACATTCGCGAGCGTATTAGTCAATTTGGTGACAAACTATATCTGGAGTTTGGAGGGAAGTTGTTTGATGACTATCACGCATCACGTGTACTTCCAGGCTTTGCTCCTGATAGCAAACTGCAGATGCTCCTGCAACTTTCGGACCAGGCAGAAATCATCATTTCTATCAATGCCGCCGACATTGAAAATAATAAAGTGAGACATGATTTAGGTATTCCCTACGACCAAGATGTTATACGTCTTATTCAAGCCTATAGAGAAAAGGGGCTATATGTTAGTAGTGTAGTCATTACGCGTTATACGGGACAAGCCTCTATAAACATGTTCCAACACAAATTAGAAAACATGGATATTAGGGTATATTATCACTATTCTATAGAAGGTTATCCTCACAATCTATCTCACATCATCAGTGATGAAGGCTATGGCAAAAATGATTATGTAGAAACAACTCGTCCATTAGTCATTGTTACTGCACCAGGACCAGGTAGCGGTAAGATGGCTACTTGCCTTTCTCAATTGTATCATGAAAATAAACGTGGTATAAAAGCTGGATATGCTAAATTTGAGACTTTTCCAGTTTGGAATCTTCCTCTAAATCATCCTGTAAATTTAGCTTATGAAGCAGCCACAGCAGATCTTAATGATGTCAATATGATTGATCCTTTCCACTTAGAAGCCTATGGCATAACTACGGTAAACTACAACCGTGATGTTGAAATTTATCCTGTACTAGCGGCTATGTTTGAAGGTATTTATGGTAGTTGCCCATATGCGTCTCCAACAGATATGGGAGTCAATATGGCCGGAAACTGTATTATCGATGATGAGGTATGTCAAGAGGCTTCTCGCCAAGAAATCATCCGTCGCTATTACCACTCTATGAACCGCTTAATCAAAGGTGAAGCTACCAAAGAGGAAGTATACAAAATCGAACTATTGATGAAGCGAGCTAAAATCACTACTGATGCTAGGTTGGTTGTACCTGTTGCCAATACATTAGCTACTGAAACTGAAGCTCCTGCTATAGCCCTAGAGCTTCAAGATGGTACCATTGTCACTGGCAAGACTGGTGATCTTCTGGGTGCTTCTTCTGCTGCTTTATTAAATGCTATTAAAGTACTAGGAGGCATTGATGATGCCATTCATCTTATCTCCCCTGACTTTATAGAGCCCATTCAAACCCTAAAAACGCATTATTTAGGTAGTAAAAATCCTCTCTTACATACAGACGAGGTTCTAATTGCACTTTCTATGTGTGCTGCTACTGATTCAAATGCCGAATTAGCATTAGAGCAACTTCCAAAACTAGCTGGTTGTCAGCTTCATTCTACTGTGGCCTTATCTCCTGTTGATATGAAAACTTTCAAGAGACTTGGCATTGAGTTTACCACTGAAGCAGCTTATAAGAATAAATCTATATAATACTTTCTTCATTACTTTCACCCGGTAGATTGTACTTATACTTATACTTATACTGGGTGTACTATAAAAAAGAACTGGGCACTTATTTTAGTGCACCAGTTCCTCATCAACTATCTCTTTTCATATGCCGCTACTGCTTTATTGTATTCATCAGGTTCTGCAATCTCTTCTATAATCACATCTCCATCTTCAGCATTATAATAACGATAAATATATACACCTTCTTTGATTTCGTCCTCTTCAACTAAAGACACCGCCATATACGTTTTGTGTCTCACCTCAAAGGTATCCATAATTGCAAACTCTCTCTCAGTTCCATCTGATACAGGAATACTGATTACTTCATATTCATTCATTGTATTGTCTCCTACTATTACACACTGATCTTTAAGCAACATTATATTCTACTGATAAAACAATTGCAATTATGCTATGAAGCTATTTACAATAATCTATCTAGAATTTATAAAAAATCACATATCTAACCTTTAGTAGTTTATTTAAAAATCTTTTTTATTAAATAACGGTTTGGAAAGCCATCTTTTCTATTTTTTAAAATCAATCACTTCTTCTTTATCTAAATACACAGTCGTTTCATTAATCTGTGTTTTAGCAATAACTTTTCCATTTCTTATAGAATAAGCTACTGGCACTTGTCTTCTCACGGCATCATACCCATTCTCTGCTGGAAGAATAATAAGGTTGGCTGGTTTACCCACTTCAATGCCATATTGGTCTTGTATATTTAATGTTCTTGCACTATTTTTCCCAATAAGCTTAAGGCTTTCATTAATTTGGCCATAGCCCATGATTTGGCAAACATGTAACCCCATATGAAGCACTTGAAGCATATTGCCTGTGCCTAATGGATACCATGGGTCAAAGATATCATCATGTCCAAAACATACATTAATATCAGCTTCTAGCATTTCTTTCACTCTCGTAATCCCGCGGCGCTTTGGATACGTATCAAAACGTCCTTGTAAATGAATATTCACAAGTGGATTAGCTACAAAATTAATACCTGACATTTTAAGTAATCTAAACAACTTATAAGTATATGCCCCATTATAAGAATGCATGGCTGTTGTATGACTTGCTGTTACTTTATGTCCCATTTGGTTTTCATAAGCTTTAGCGGCAACTACTTCGACAAAACGTGATTGTTCATCATCAATCTCATCACAATGCACATCAATTAAAACATCATATTTTTTAGCTAGCTCAAAAATTTTCTCAATAGAGGCTACCCCATATTCTCTAGTAAATTCAAAGTGTGGAATGGCTCCAATAACATCTGCACCTAATTTTAAAGCTTCTTCTAAGAGTTCTAGTCCATTAGGATATGATAAGATCCCTTCTTGTGGGAAGGCAACGATTTGCAAGGTTACGAAGTCTTTTAGCTCTTCTTTTAACTCCACTAAAGCTTTAATAGCTGTTAATTCTGGGTCTGTTGTATCCACATGGGTACGAATAAACTGAATCCCATTAGCCACTTGCCATTTAATAGCCTTTCTTGCTCTGTCTTTAACATCTTCTTTACTTAAAAATTCTTTTCTCTCCGACCAACATTGAATACCTTCAAAAAGGGTCCCACTTTCATTCCATCTTGGCTCACCTGCTGTTAAAGTTGTATCTAAGTGAATATGTGGCTCTACAAATGGTGGCACGACAAGCCATCCCTTTGCATCAATGATTTCTTCATGCTCCCTTGCTTCTATCCTAGGTGCGATTTCAGTAAAGCATCCATTTTCTACTTTAATATCTACTAGTTGAGTCTTATCTTCTAACTTGGCATTTTTAATAATCATATCTTTTCTCCTTATCTATTTACTTCTCGATGAATTGATCTACTCATGAACTTACTACTATTTTTTTCTCTTACTCTTCATCTCTATACTGCTTATGATATAAGTAAAGCGAAGTACTGCTATATTCCTATGTACCTCGCTTCACTTTTTACTTCTATTTTTCTTTTCGATTCCTAAAAGCCACTGTGAACATTGCGTAGCTAATGATAGATGTTACGACTGCATTAATAGGTGTAATACCTGGTAAGAAATGTGCTGCAAGCACACCTAATGCCCATGCTATAATTCCTATCATATTAACACCTTTGAAGCTTGCTTTCTCAAAGTCTTTATACTTACCTTTATTTATAATAAAGTAGTCTGCAATGATTACCCCACCAATACTTGGCATAAAAGTATTGAGTAAGTTTAACCAACTCATAAAGTTATTATAAAGGATAACTGCAAGTAGTGTTCCCACTATCCCATTAATGATGACTAATCTACTTTTAGGTTGTTTCGTAATATTTGAAAACCCAAGGCCTGAAGCATATAAAGCATTATCATTAGTTGTCCATATATTAAGTCCTAGCACGATAATGGCTGGTATGATTAATCCTTGAAGAAACATAACTTCTGAAATATCTGCTTCTCCTGTTACCATGGCTCCAATAGCTCCAAAGGCAAACATTAATGTATTTCCTACTAAGAAGGCAATAACTGTGGTACTTACTCCAATGCGTTTATTTTTTGCAAAACGTGTAAAATCTGGTGTTAACGTTCCTCCACTAATGAAAGACCCTACTACAACTGCTACAGCTGCACTCATTGTCATAGATTCCTGAGGTGTAATAGCAGCAAGCCCACTTATTCCTCCCACACTATTAATAGCCATTCCTACTGATGTAGAACCTAAAATGGCAATGGCTGGTACTGCAATAGCACTTAATATCATTAAGGATTTCATCCCAAAGTACGCTGTTCCTGTCATTAAAAGACCTGCTATGGCTACTAATACACCAACACTAATTCCTGTTACCTTAGAAACCGGAATAGCAAACATGGCAACACCTACACCAAACCATCCAATTTGTGTAGCACCTAATAAAAAGGATACTAAGTAAGATCCTTTTTCACCAAAGGAATAACGTGCTAGTAGGTGGGTTGATAAACCTGTATCTCCTGCAATGTAAGCAAGTAATCCTGTATAACCACATAAGATGACATTCCCAATAAATACTGCTAAAAAGAATTGCTTTAAGTCCATGCTAGTTCCTAATGTA
Organism: Candidatus Cellulosilyticum pullistercoris; assembly: GCA_018883705.1. Taxonomy (GTDB): domain Bacteria; phylum Bacillota; class Clostridia; order Lachnospirales; family Cellulosilyticaceae; genus Cellulosilyticum; species Cellulosilyticum pullistercoris. The sequence goes on along the minus strand of JAHLFQ010000017.1, from coordinate 8,731 downwards.
CCACCACTTAGCATACTTGCTGAGAAAAAGGTAAATCCTAACATAACCACAAGCATCGCCAGAAAACCGTTCTTATGGCTCCCTGCTACCGCTCCTAATGAAAAATCGTGATCTTCATGTTGTCTTTGTTTCATCTGTACTCTCCTTATCTCAAGTACCATAAACAGAAAAAGAACCCTTTAGTTTGACCTTTAATCGTAAACTAATGGGTTCTACTCTTAGAAGACTCTCTAACTTACAGAACTCTTCTACCAATCCGTTTACCTTATAAGCCTCTCTGGACTTACTTAAAGGTACTTTTTATTTTTAATCACTATAACATTTGTATAATTTTATGTCAACTTCCATTTTTTACATAACGAAAAATCCTAGTGCATCTTTTTAGTTATGCACTAGGATTCATTAAATCATTAATTTTCTTTTTACTCTTTATTTTTTATTATTGGTTAAGAGATGCAAGCATTTCTTCGATCATAGCATCAGCTTGTTCATGATAGCTCTTCATACCTTCTTCAACTGATAAGTTACCAGTTACAACTTCTGAAACGATAACGTTACTAATATCAGATAATGAAGCTGAATAGTTTGCTGTAACATCGTTTGATACAACCATTGGAGCAACTTTAGAATTATTTACAAAGAGTTCATTTGTTTCTTTAACAATAGGAGATACAGCATCTGCTAATGGATCTTCTGTAACCCATTGAGAAAGAGATAATAATGGATCAATATAAACACAAGTAAATGTAGTACTTGGATTTTCTAAGTTTGGAAGTTGTGTATAAACACCATCTTTAACTTCATAATGAACGCCTTCAACACCATATGTAAAGAGCATTTGACCTTCGCCGCCGTCTACCATGTAGTCAAATAAGTATTTGAAGACACCACCAGGGTTTTTACAATTTTTAGTAATCGCAATAACAGGTGTTTGTCTTTCAGGATATGTACCTAATTCTTCAATAGGTGGAATAGCAACAAGTTTAGCTTCTGGATTAATAGATTGAAGATTTTCTTCTAATGTTTTAGCCCATTTACCAGCCCAATAAGTAAATGCTCCAACTTGACCAGCATAGAATTTATCACGGCAAGATGATGTTTTATTTGTTGCTACTTCTACATCAATAACGCCTTCTTGATAAGCATCTTTTAAACGCCCTAGTGCATCAATAGTAGCTTGTTCAGCAAATCCGTCTACCCAAACACCGTCTTCATTTTCATATAAACCTGGGAATGAATCTTGCCAGAATTCTGGTAAGTAACTAATATATGGAGAACCTGCACCAATAATACCTGGAGCTGTTACACCAAAAGTATCATCAATACCATTTCCATCTGGATCATCAAATGTAAATGCTCTTAATACATTAAGATATTCATCATATGTAGTAGGTACACTAAGTCCAAGATTATCTAACCAGTCTTGTCTTAAATAAGTTAAACATCCATTACCACGTTGAGCAGCAAAGCCATATAAGCTGCCGTCAATGTATAAATCATCTATATAACTTGTATTAAAACGTCCTGAATTTTTTGCTTCTGAATTTTCCCAGTAACTAGAAATATCAGCAAGTGCTCCTTGAGCTGCATAAGCTGCATAGAAATCAGAACTTAAAATAACAACATCTGGTACATCACCTGATGCAAAAGCTAAAGATAATTGGTCATTATAAGAGTTATGATCAATTGTAGTAATTTCTAAGTCAATTCCTGTAAGTTCTTTATATTTTTTAACAACTTCTCCTTGACCTGCTGCAACATTTACGAAGTTACCATTTACCATCATAGTAATTTTTTCTGGTTTTGTAATAGAATCATAATCTTCTGCTACTGTAGTTGAGTTATCAGCATCAGCAGAAACTGATGAATTATCAGTACTACATCCAACCATACTAAATGCAAGTAATCCTCCTAAGCCTAAACTACATAGTTTTTTACTTAATAATGTCATTTTTAATTCCTCCCTTTTCATATCTATTTATGCCCTGTTAATTATAATTTTATATTTTAGTATTCAACTTGGTTTATTTTAGTTATAATAACAAAAAATGTACGGCACAAAGAGATATTTACAGGCAAATTATAGCACAATCCGACATTTATTTGCAAACAATTTTTAGAACAAATAACAAATTTTTATATTTTTACATTAAAAAAGGTTAATATTTGTATAAAATAGCCCCCAAAAAGACAATTTTTAATTCTTTTTATAATATTTCTCTAAAAAAAAGATGTGAGCAGGCTGTTAAGGCCTTTCTACTCACACCTTTTTATATTTATATCACTACTAAACACAAAACGATCTTAATTTTATCTCTTTCCTTTATCATAAACTTCTCCAAGGGCTCTTGGTGGATGATTATTCTTAGAGAAGAAAATCAAAAGAATCATCGTCAAAATATAAGGTAAGGTCATAATAAGGTCTGAAAAAGTACTTGGTAACTCTAACATGCCACTAATCATATAACCACCTGATCTTGCAAAACCAAATAAGATACATGCTACTAAAGTCGGTATTACCTTCCAGTTTCCAAAGATAAGAGCTGCAATAGCTAGGTATCCATACCCTACATAGAAACTTGAAGAAAAGTTAGCTGAAATAGAATAAGCAAAGCAAATGCCACCAAGGCCAGCTAAAGCACCTGAAATCATAACCGCACTGAAACGTATTTTAGCAACGTCTGCTCCACCTGCATCTACTGCATGAGGATTATCGCCACAAGCACGCAGTCTCATCCCATATCTAGTTTGATAAAGGACATACCAAGCTATTATAGCAACGATAATAATAATGACTTGAAATGGATAAATATCTTTGAAAAATCCACCGATTACAGGAATCTCAGAAAGTAATGGAACAGAAAAGCGTCCTAGTACATCTAATACGAACTTAGAAGAAGGTTTTCCGAAAATCACTGAATTAAATTGACTGGTTAAAAATCCTGTAAGGGCAATGGCCAAGATATTCATAACCACCCCGCTAATCACCTGATTAGCCTTAAATTTAATACACACCAACGCATGTAGCATAGCATAAATCATGCCTCCTAATATAGCAAGGACAATAGCAATATAGAAAGACACAGACCCTAGGGCTGGAAAGAATTCTTTCGTTAATATCACAGCTAAAGCACCTATAAAGGCTCCCATTCCCATAAATCCTTCAAGCGCAAGATTGGTAATCCCACTGCGCTCACTAAAAATACCTCCAATTGCAACAATAAATAGTGGCAGCGCAAAGGCTAATCCATCAATAATGACTGTTTCCATTATGCCTCCTCCTTCATCTGCTCTTGTATCTTACTTACTTGTCCGTTCTTTTCTTCTGCTTCATTTTTAGTACGTTTTAAACGGTATTTAATATAAGCACTACATGCACTAAATAATAGAATTAACGCTGTAATAACCGATGCAATCTCTTGTGGCACGCCTGCTGTTGAACTCATATAAGTGCTTCCTTTACTAATAATCATAATCAGGAAGGCTGAAATCATACTACCGATAGGATTTGCATTACCAAGAAGTGATACGGCAATGGCATCATATCCTACTGATGAAAGTACTCTAGGCTGAATCGATGTGTTATAGCCTAAGTAGAAAGTTACTCCTGCAAGCCCTGCAAGTGCACCAGAAATAAGCATGGCAACAACCATGGTACGTCCAACTTTAATCCCTGCATATTTTGCTGCTTTTTGGCTCGCTCCTACCGTTTTCATTTCATATCCCAACTTCGTTTTATCAAGGATAAACTTAAGACCAAAAGTAGCAAGGACTGCTAAGATAATACCTAATGGTACTTCCATTTTCATTCCTAAAAACTCTACATTCTTTAATGTTAAAGAAGCTGCCTGCCCAATTGCTTTGGATTGACGAGAAACTGGGTCCACATAAAACATATTAATAAAGAAACTGATTACATATTGAAAAATATAATTAACCATAATACATGAAACGACTTCATTTATATTAAAACGATACTTTAAGTAACCAATCAAGCCGCCTATAACTGCACCACATACAATCCCAATTAAAATAACTAATGGTTTTGCCATAAAGCCACTCATATCGCTATATCCTACTACAATAGTTGCTATAAATCCTGCAAAAAGCATTTGACTAGAAACTCCTATATTAAAGAGTCCTGCTTTAAATGCAACACCTACAGCTAGTGCCGCAAAAATTAAAGGTGTTAGGGCATTTAAAAAGCTCATAAAGTCTGTGAGCATCCCCTTCCCTCCTGCATAAGATGCCTTTGGCAAGATGCCTGATCCTTGTAACAGATTATGATAAGGACCTATAGGATTTTTCCCAATGATCCCAATTACAATAGCTCCTACAACAAGACTTATTATGACAGAAAAAATAGGAACCACCTTATCTTGACCTTTTTCACTTCCTAAAAACTTTGTTATGGTTTGTTTGATGTTTGTTTTCATTTTAAGAATGTACCCCCATCATGTATTCTCCTACCTCTTTGGTACTTAATGACTTCGCGTCTTTAATTGTCTTGATTTCTCCATTGTAGATAACACCAATCGTGTCAGCACAATTCATTACCTCTTCAAGCTCAAGAGAAATCAGTAAAATCGCTTTACCTTTATTACGCTCTTCAATAATTTGTTCATGAATTCTCTCGATAGCACCAATATCTAGCCCTCTAGTTGGCTGTACAAAGATAATAAGTGGTGTATCTAATTCTATTTCCCTGGCAATAATCACTTTTTGTTGATTTCCGCCGCTCATACTACGCACTTGTGTCTTCACACCTTGTCCGCTTCTGATATCGTACTTCTCAATCATTTCATTACCATAGGCATCAAATTTTTCTCTTTTTAAAATACCTTTTTCGCAAAAATCTGGTTTAAAATAATCTTTAAGAACCGCATTTTCTGCTACTGAGAAATCTAAGACAAGTCCATAAGCTTGTCTATCTTCTGGAATATAGGCAACACCTGTTTCTGTGCGCTCACGTATATCCATATGCGTAATCTCTTTATCATTTAAAGTAATCTTTCCATTTGCTACTGGCATAAGACCTGCAATAGCATCTGCAATTTCTACTTGCCCATTACCAGAAACCCCTGCAATAGCAAAGACTTCGCCGCTACGAATTGAAAAAGAAACATTTTTTACAACTTCAAATTGATTCTTATCTTTAACCGTTAAATTTTCTACCTTCAGTACTTCTTTTCCAAAATTGGCTTCTTTCTTATTTAATTCAAAGGTTACGTCACGACCTACCATCATTCTTGCCATTTCTTTAGTAGATGTCGTTTCAACATCACACATATCTACTAGTTTTCCTCTACATAAAACAGCACATCGATCTGCTACCTTTTTAATTTCTTCTAATTTATGTGTAATTAAGATAATCGTCTTACCGCTTTCTCTAAGACTTTCAATAACCTTAAGGAGAAATTCTATTTCTTGAGGCGTAAGAACTGCTGTCGGTTCATCAAAAATCAGAATTTCAGCATCTCTATAAAGCATTTTTAGGATTTCTACTCTCTGCTGAACGGATACGGTAATATCTTTGATTTTACTTGTAGGGTCTACTTCTAATCCATACTTCTTTGAAAGCGCTGCTACCTTTTCATTGGCCTCTTTTAAATCCACATAAGGTAGGAACCCCCATCTTTTTTTCATAGGCTCTATACCTAATACAATATTTTGTGTAATCGTATAATCTTGAACTAATTTAAAGTGCTGATGCACCATTCCTATATTTAATCTGGTTGCTTCATTAGGTGATGTAATCTTTACTTTTTCACCACGTACAAAAATCTCACCTTCATCAGGCTCATACATCCCAAAAAGCATACTCATTAGTGTGGATTTACCTGCCCCGTTTTCTCCTAATATGGCAAGAATCTCACCTTTTTTTATATTTAACGTCACATCATCATTGGCTACAATCCCAGGGAACCTTTTAGTAATATGTCGCATTTCTACAATGTAATCGCTCATGATTTCTCCTCCTCTTCAATCAACTTATCCTACAGACAAAAAAATGAGGGCCGTCCAAATAAGATGATTCAGACAGCTCTCTAGTATTTATTTGTTCTAATTATTTATAGCTTGGAAGACCTACAAAAGCTTCTGGTGTAGTCCCACCAAAGTTTGAAGCTGGAACAACTTTACCTTCTTTTACAAGTGCATAAGTTTCTTCCATTTTTGCTAATGTATCTTCTGAAAGCTGATGACGTCCTTCTTCTTTTACATAACCTGTTGAATCTGTATCTGCCTGACGAAGTTCGTTTGCACCTACAAAAGTACCAGCTTTAATAGACTCAAGTACTCTTTCTACGTTAGCATCCATTACTTTTAAAGCAGATGTTAAGATGATATTTGAATCTCCATTTTGCCCGTCATCGAATTGGTCAACATCACAACCGATTACTTTTACATTACCTGCTTCTTTTGCAGCTGTGAATACACCATTACCTGCCGCACCTGCTGCTACGAATAAAATGTCACATCCTTCTTTAATTAAAGAAGTACCAATTACTTTACCTGTTGCTTCATCAGCAAAGTCCCCTACATAGTTACCCCCAACGTTTGCACCTGTTATATCTGTTCCTGCATAAGAAGCAAGTTCTACAATCTCTACATTTTTACCGTATACTTCATTAACGTAGTTAACACCACTTTCGAAACCAAATTGATAGTTAACATTTGATGGGAAAGCCACACCATTTACAACAGCCACTTTATTTGTTTTTGTTTCAAGGGCAGCTGCAACACCAGCAAAGAATCCACCTTCTTGCTCTGCAAATAGCATAGAGTATACATTATCAAATACTGTTTGATCACCAATTGCAGCTGGTTCAGAATCTACAAGGATGAATTTTTTATCTGGGTTTTCACTAGCTACTTGTGAAATACCTGCGAATTGGTAACCTGGTGTTACAATAACATCATAATCTGCTACAATATCACTTACTGCTTGTACAGCTGCTGTTGTATCCCCAGATGGTTCTTGAATCGCATTTACTGTGCTACCTGGGTTGTTTTCAATAAATTTTAAAATCCCGTTATAGTTATTTTGATTAAAGTTACCGTCATCTACACCTGAAATACTTGTTACAATAGCAATTTTTAAGCCATCTCCAGATGCCGCTTGTTCTGATGATGTAGAAGCGCTACCACAACCTACTAAAGTTGTCATTGCTAAAAATCCTGATAATACTAAACTTGTTAATCTCTTTTTCATCCCTTTTTCTCCTTTGGTTATTGAGCTATTTATTCGTTCGGTATACGTATCTATAATACTTTTCTAGAATGCTTATTGGTGGCTTTCTCCACTTAAATAGCGATAGAAAGCATCATTACACCATATTTTTACTTGATTAACTTCTATTGATGGGTCAATAGCTTGTAAGCCCTCAAGTACTTCTTCTTTATCTTCTGGTAAACAAAATGGATTTAGTGAATAATTCCCATCTGTAATCACATTATTATAAATTTCTTTATAGCCTTCACTCATTTCTACAGTTGAAACATAAAGTGGTTGCCACCATGAAGCAAGAAGTAAACCTTCCCCATCTGGATTGTCATCATTTTTCTTTGCATAAGTTTCAACGATGTCATTAAATCTTACTTTATCTTCTATCGTTTCAAACTCAAGTACTAAATCATACTCTAAAGAATAGGCTAACATTAAATCTTCATTAACTACTTCCACTCTGTAATTTGGTGTAGCTGGTGGTACATCCCCCCACTCTGGTAGGTATTCAAAGATAGATGTTTTTGGCTCTAATTGTACTTTGGCAACAATTCCTTCACTATTAAGAAGCCCAATAAGTTGCGCCGCATGAATGGTTGTACTATGTCCATAACGAAGTGTTAACTCTGGAATAAAGTTTGCGCTGTAGTGGGTATTTAATAAGTTGTATCCAGTTGTTACCCCATTCATAACAGCCTGTTCACCAATTGTTTGAAGTTTTTCATTTTCAAATAATGCAGCTTCTTCACATGCTTTCATTAACTTACCATAAATGTCTGCCTCGTTCGTATAGCCAAGGAAGTTACGTGCATTCCCATTAGCATCTGCTACTGCCATAAGTAAGTTAATAGTATCTTCTTGGCTAATGCTTTGAGTCATGCTACTTAACGCTGCTTCACTAATAAGTCCTGTATCTAATGCACATGCTACATAAGCTGCATTCTCATCCTTAATGTCTCCTGGAAGCCCTTTAGCTTCTATTTTTTCTTTAGTATATCCAAGTGCTAATTCTTCGAAGTTAGCAGCTTTAACTGCTAATTTAACCGCTTCTATATAAGAAACAGCTTCTTCTTTAGATAGTTCGTTAAATGTTTTATCTGAAACTTTATTCATGGCATCTTCAAAGAATGTACCTGAAATCACTTCTGGTAATTCACTGATTCCAAAATAAAGTTCTAAGTATCTTTTATTGTTTTGTGTCTCTGTATTTTGTATTTCTGTATTTTGTGTTTGACTTAAGCTTGTTTCTACCATCTGTCCTTGCTTTGCAAAGACATCTATGTAATGATATGATCCAATTCCTACAAAAGCTGCTAATAAAAATGCTACATGTTTTGATCTTAATCTAAATCTTTTTGACATCGCTCTTCATCCTTTGTTTAAATTATTGTAAATCATTCTAGTAACGCTCTCGTCTTTTACTCAACTTTCATCGACATCTTTTATTGTATTTTTTTTGAACGTATTGTCAATTTTTCAAGCTAAAAAAATCCTTTTTTAGAGTTT